>JBBRXR010000325.1:0-3031 GCA_038238485.1 Elusimicrobiota bacterium
GCTTGTGGTGCTGGAACCAGGTGACCTGCCAGATGCGTCCGTCCCATTCGAAAACCAATCCGTTCTTGAAATCTGCTGTCGAGACCATGAAGTGAGGCTCCTTTGAATGTTTGCTTAAGCGTCCAGGCGTTTATGGGCCGGGGGGACTGCGGAGATGGGTGCTGCGGATGCGGCTATTTCGTAAGGACTTCCGATCCGTCCTGCGTCACGAGGAGCGTGTCTTCGATGCGGACGCCGAACTTGCCCGGAAGATAAATCCCGGGCTCGACCGTCACCACCATCCCCGCCTGCAACAGTTCCTTCGCGCCGGGGCCGATACGCGGATGCTCATGAATATCGATGCCGACGCCATGACCGGTGCTGTGAATGAACGTTTTCCCATAACCGGACTTATTGATGATCTTGCGGCAGACCAAGTCGACCGAACCCGCTGTCACGCCCGGCCGAAGACGCCGGATGCCTTCTTTTTGAGACCTTTCCACGATCGAATGGACCCGGGAAAAGGCGGGGGGCATCTTACCCAACCCAAAAGTACGGGTCAAGTCGGAGCGGTAACCCGCCCAGGTGGCCCCGATGTCGCAGACCACGGCCTCACCGGCCTTCAAACGGTGGTCGGAAACAATGTGGTGCGGAAAAGAACCGTTGGCGCCGCCGGCGATGATCAGCTCGAACGCGATACCGTCCCCCTCCACATTGAAAAAATGGGCCAGGTCGGCGGACACGCGCTTCTCGGTCAGCCCGGGCCTGAGCCGCTTGCGGACGAACTCCGCTCCGCGAAACGCCAGGTGGTTGGCCGCGCGCAGTCGCTGAAGTTCAAGCGGGTCCTTGATGGCGCGCAAATGCATGACGAGGTCCGGAATGGGCGTGAAGCCCATCTTCACGAGCGCCGCGCCGAACGCGTAATTGCACTGGCTCGGATCAAAACCGATTTTCTTCAGCTTCCGGCTGGAGCGGATCTTCTTGAGCTCGTCGGAAAACTTACCCTTGAGGCAGGTAAAGCCGCGGGTGACGGCGACGGCCTGATCGTAAAGGAGGCCGGGCAGGAACAGCCAGGACTCATCGCGGCCCACGAGACCGTAATACCCCTCGGACTTGTAGTCGGTGAAGTAAAAAAGGTCGGAGAGGCCCGTGAGGAGATACCCATCGAGTTTGCGTTCCTTGAGGACGTCGCGGAAGGCTTCGAGGCGCTGGGCAAGATGGAGGTGTTTCACGTCAAAGGTCATGGAATCTCCGGCAGATCGGCATCGGGCGAGTATAGACAAAAGGCGAAGCGTTCAGAAACCGCACCGCGCGGCGGCCCGACGGACGACGGCCTCCGGAATGCCGCTTCTCACCTCGACGCGGCCAATCTGGAGCGGCAGGACGAAGCGGAGTTTCCCCCCCACGTTCTTTTTGTCCTTGCGTAGCGCCGACCAGAAAGCGGCTTTCTGAGCGGCCGGGAGCGCCGGAAACGTGGTTGGAAGCCCGGCCACGATTAAAAGCGACAGCATCCGGTCGTGATCGCGGCGGGTCCAGCGGCGGAGCGCGATCGCGATCTCGCCGGCCACGGCCATTCCCACTGAAATGGCTTCGCCATGGGAATACCGCCGGTAACCGGTCGCGGCTTCAAGGGCGTGCCCCGCGGTGTGACCAAAATTCAGGATTTCCCGGCCGCCGCCGAGCGGCTTTTCCCGTTCGTCGCCGCCCACCACGCGGGCCTTCGATGCGGCCGAGGTGCGCACCGCCTGCTCGACGTCGACCGGTTTCCAGTCGGACATGAGGGGCCGCTCGTCGATCTTCTTCTCGAGCCAATGGAAAAACGGCGCGCTGTTGATGACGCCGTACTTCGCGATCTCGGCGAAACCCGTGCGCCAGTCGCGCTCGGACAACGTTCGCAGAAAACTCGTATCAACCCACACCAGCTTGGGCTGCCAGAACGCGCCGACGAGGTTCTTGCCGTGCGGCGTGTCGATGCCGGTCTTGCCGCCGATGGCGGCGTCCACCTGACCGAGGAGCGTCGTCGGAACGGAAATGAACGCGATGCCGCGGAGGTAGGTGGCCGCGAGGAACCCTGCCATATCGGTGATCACGCCGCCGCCGACGGCGACGATGAGCGAGGTGCGGTCGAGCTCGGCCTCAGCGGCGAGCCGGTAGAAGCGTTCGAGGTTGGCGATCGTCTTGTTGGTTTCTCCATCGGGTACCACGGCGACCGTGGCTTCGAGGCCCGCCTTCTTGAGGGCGTTGAGCACGGCGCGCGCGTGCCCCACACGAGCGATCGGCATGCCGGTGACGATGAGCGCGCGGCGTCCCGATAAACCGAGCCGTCGGAGGGCCGGGGCCAAGCCCGTCACGGGGCCGAACGCGACGTCGTACGAACGCGTCCCCAACGAAACGCGGACCGGCTTCATTTGATGCCCGGAAACAGCTTCAACAATTGATCGACCACCTGGGCCGCGGTGAGCCCATCGGTATCGATGGAGTAGGTCGCGGCTGCGTAGAGCGGCTCGCGTTCGCGCAGGCGCCGCGTGATGGAGCCCTGCGGATCGGAGGGGTCGATGAGCGGTCGTGCGCCCATGTCGCCGGCGCGGTGAAGGACGGATCGCGGAGAAACCTTCAGCCAGACGATCTGCCCGTTTTTCCCGAGCAGCTTCATGCTCTCCGGGTCGAGCGGGACGCCGCCGCCGGTCGCGATCACGCTTTTATCGACGTCGCCCAGGGTTTTGACGGCCATCGATTCGAGTTCGCGGAACGCAGGCTCGCCATTCTTGCGGATGTACTCCGCCACCCGCGTGGCCGAGGCCTTGGCGGCGATGTCGTCGGTATCGTGAAAGGTCCAGCCCAGGCGGGTGGCCAGGTCGCGTCCCACGCGGGACTTGCCTGAACACATGAATCCGATCAGGACGATGTTCAATTAGTACGTCCGGACATAAGCGAGGTATCGTTCATAGTTGTCCTTCATTTCGCGGAGCGAGTCGCCGCCGAATTTCTCAACGAAAGCCTGCGCGACGGTGATCGCGACCACGGCTTCACCGATGACCGCGGCCGCGGCGAC
>JBBRXR010000326.1:0-3030 GCA_038238485.1 Elusimicrobiota bacterium
CGTCATCCGCCGCGCGATCGTCCGCCGTTTTGGAAGCCTCGACAGGAAACATTTGGCGTCCCGAATTTTCGCGAACGTTCGCGATCGCCGGGCTCTCGAAGGGATTCTTCATCCGGCCGTCCGGAGAACCTATATGGACGCGATGAAGAAAATGAAGGCGGGCGTGGCGGTCATCGACATTCCGCTTCTTTACGAGACGGGCGTCGCCAAAAAATTTGACCTGGTGGTCGTCGTCACGGCCAGCCGGGAACGCCGCATCCAACGATTGGCGGCGAGAGGATTTTCTTCAAGCGAATTTCAACGCCGCGCGCGTGCGCAGTGGCCGTTGGCGAGGAAAAAACGTCTGGCCGACATTGTGGTCAACAACGACGGATCCAAGGCGCGCACGAAAAAGCAGATCGATGAGATCTGGAAACGATGGGGGAATAATGGACACACCTAACGAACCAAAGACGCACCTTGACAAACCGGCGCACGAAGCGCCCCGGCAGGACGGACCAGCGACGGGCGAACATCGCCCGCCCATGCCCGTCGCGGCACCGGTGAACCCGACGCCCGCGCCCGCGTCTCCGCAGCCCGGCCATGCGCCGGCGCCCGGCGGCGCCCCGAACGTTCCGCAAGGCGGCGGGAACAAAGACCACGTCGACGCGGGAACACTCGCGAAGATGCATCTGGCCGAACTGATCAAGCTCGCTCACGACGCGAACGTCGAGAACGTGGCGGGCATGCGCAAGCAGCAGCTCATTGGCCACATCCTCGAAGCGCGCGCGAAGGACTCAGGCGTCATCCTGGGCGTCGGCGTGCTCGAAATCCTGCCCGACGGCTTCGGATTCCTTCGGTCGCCCGAGTACAACTATCTCCCCGGGCCTGACGACATTTACGTGTCTCCCTCTCAGATAAAGAAGTTCGCGCTTCGAAAAGGCGACACCGTGGCGGGCCAGGTCCGGCCGCCCAAGGACCAGGAACGCTTCTTCGCGCTCCTCCAGGTCCGAACGGTGAACTCGGAGCCGGTCGAAGCCCTGCGCAACCGCCAGCTCTTCGACAATCTCACGCCGCTTTACGCGCAGAAGCGCCTGCGGCTCGAGACCAAGAAGGAAGAACTCAACACGCGTGTGCTCGACCTCATTGCGCCGATCGGTATGGGTCAGCGCGGCGTCATCGTCGCTCCGCCCCGCACGGGTAAGACGATCTTCCTCCAGAAGTTCGCCAATGCCATCTCCATCAACTTCCCCGAAGTCGTCCTCATCGTTCTCCTGATCGACGAGCGTCCGGAAGAAGTGACCGACATGCAGCGCTCGGTGAAAGGGGAAGTCATCGCTTCCACCTTCGATGAGCCGGCGGAACGGCACGTTCAGGTGGCCGAAATGGTCATCGAAAAGGCCAAGCGCCTCGTCGAGATGAGGAAAGACGTCGTGATCCTGCTCGACTCGATCACGCGTCTCGCGCGCGCTTACAACACCATCACGCCATCGAGCGGCCGCGTTCTGTCGGGCGGCCTCGACTCGAACGCGCTTCAGCGACCCAAGCGCTTCTTCGGCGCGGCGCGCAACATTGAAGAAGGGGGAAGCCTCACGATCCTCTCCACGGCTCTCGTGGAAACGGGGTCGCGCATGGACGACGTCATCTTCGAAGAATTCAAGGGAACCGGAAACATGGAGGTCTACCTGGATAGGAAGCTGGCGGACCGCCGCATTTTCCCGGCAATCGACATCACGCGGTCAGGTACCCGGAAGGAAGAGCTGTTGTTGACCCAGGACGAGTTGAACAAGATCTGGATCCTGAGGAAGGTCATGTCGTCTCTCAATCCCATCGAGGCGATGGAACTGCTGCTTGAGAAACTGGGCGCGACGAAGTCCAACAAGGACTTCCTCAAGTCGATGGAAGTCTCCGGCTAGACCTACGCCTGGCGCAGGACGATGCGCGTGATTTCAGCGGCATCCTCGAGACGATCGGGCCGGATTTCGACGGCGAGCAGGGCGTCGCGGATAAGCACGTAGACCTTGTAGCGTTCCATGTCTTGGATTCCATCCATGAATCCGGTCGGCAGATCGAAGCCGTCGGGCACAATCAGGCGATAGGCCGCGCGCCCGAGGGCGTCGCGCATCGCGGAAGCACGGACGCCCTCAATAGACGCCACCCGGTCCGCCACCGCGGCCTGAATTCCCGTCATCTTCAGATCCGGTGTCCACGGCACCACGGGTGCCGTCATTCCAAATTCCCTTTCGATCGCCGCCGCGTCGCCTTTCACGACGAGCGCCACGCGTTCACGGCCGCGACCGGCGAGCGCCTTCCGCGCTTCATTGACGCCGTTCCCCGCCGACGCGTCGATGAAGCGAACGACAACGGTGTCCTGGCCGGTTTCCGAGGCAGCCTCCGCTTCGCGGTGGAGGTGGAGGGCGAGGGCGTCCTGCGACTGCAGCGTTAATCCATTTTCATCGCGGCCCGTCACCTCGCGGCGGAGCTTCTGCGAAAAATTGTTCCATTCCTTTCTCGACGCGTCCGCGTCGATAAGACCCTGCCGTTCCCATTCTCCCAGCTTCCCGAAGATGGTGGACGATGCCATCGCGAAGCGGTTCTCGTTCGCGTCCAGGTTCGACACGCCGAGCTTGAGGGGCAGACTGTCAATCAGTCGGCCCAGGTCCGTTCCGGCGTAACCCCGCACGGCGTCCAGCCCGCTTGCTTCTCTGCGAAGCGAGCGAAGAGCGAAGAAATTGTTCACGCCGTGCGCGAGCGCGCCGATCAGAACGCCCATCCAGGCGGAATCAAAGGAAAGTGATCCGGCGATGAGCGAAACGCTCAGCATGAGCCCGAAACGGAACAGACCCCAGCGCGCATTGGCGGTGCGGCCCGGATGCGCGCCCGCGAACAGAGCGGAGGATACAAGAGCGGTGAGCGGCGCGAAGACCAGGCCGCCATCGAGGGCCACGCTCGCGATGACAGGGAGGAAAAAAACCATTTCCCAGTGGACCAGGACGGTGGAATACAGAGCGTAGAACCAGTGGTCGGCGCCGAGCTTGCGAACCAGAAAGC
>JBBRXR010000327.1:0-3021 GCA_038238485.1 Elusimicrobiota bacterium
GGGGCAGCGAGCAGGGGGCTTGCCGAAAGGGCGGACGCGAGAATCATGAGGGAGGCGGTGATTCGTTTCATCTCTTAGGGACCTCTGTATCAAGTTAGGTCCGCCGACGCACCCCTTAATGAGCGCCGAGGGAAACAAACTCCCGGTTCCCCGCTGAAAGGAGAACCGGGAGCGTCGAAGACATTCTACCTATGTTTTGACGGAGGTGTGGGTGGGATTATTTGATGACGGCGACTTTTGAACGGCTACGACTTCCGTCGCTGCCCTTGGCCACCGCGATATAGATGCCGGAGGCGACCGTGGAGCCTTCCTCGTTGCGTCCGTCCCAGGCGATGGTATGGGAGCCCTCGAGGCGTTCGTCACCGGTGAGTTCCTTCACGCGGTGACCGACGCGGTCAAAGATGATGACCTTGACCGAGCCTTTCTCCTTGAGGACATAGGCCAGCGCCGCATTCTCGCCGCGGGCCGGATTAAAGACGTTGTGGACCGCCGCGTCCACGGAGGACTCGTCGGGGTTTCCGCCGTCGACAAGCGAACCAACGCCGCTTGAGTCGATGACCATGGGATAGCCGTCGTGGTTCACGTTACCGTCTTTATCGAAGACATAAAGATACACGCGGTTCCCCTTCGCATATCGGCCTGAGCGGGCCGACACGGTGATCTGGTTGTTCGACCAGGCGGTTGGGATTTGGACCTCGAGATTGCGGCAGGACGTGTAGATCGGCGCTTCGCCGATCATGACGCGAGACCACGTCGTGTCGACATACAGGTCGTCTACCCAGACGCGATTGTTGGTGTTCCACGCGGGCGACCACGACGCCTTGTTCGCCGCCACGGAATGCACCACGTAGTTGAGCGTCATCGTCGTCGGAGAGGCGGAGGAGCGCGTCAGCAGCGAGCCTCGGGCTTTTTCCACGCCGTCGGTGCGAAGCACCAGCAGGCCGTCTTTCACATTGATCGCGGAGGACGCCTGGAACTGGGTCTCTTCCGTCGACCAGTTCGTGCTCGTGCCTTTAAAGTCACTCCAGAATCCGCTTTCGGTGCCAATGTTCTCGACGAAAATCCGGCCGTTGTTGGACGCGGTATAGATGTTCGGGTAACCGAGAGACGAGGGCCACATGCGCCACGTCTTGAAGTTCTGCGAATCGTTCGTGATCAGGAAGTTCGTGCGCTGTTTCTTGTAGATGTACGCCTTCTGGCCGTCGCGGGTCCAGTCGCGGTAATCCACGCGCATTGTCCAGACGCCGTTTCCGTCGGCCGCTTTCGCGCCGCGGGAACTGCCAAAGCCTTCGGTCGACCATGCCATGTTCTCGGTCTCGTCGAACTCACGTCGGACGCCCAGCGAACTGGCCTGAAGTCCCGTTTCGAAGTCGGACCAAAGGTAGGGCGCGGCTGGGTTCTTGTCGCCAAAGTTGTTGCCGGTGATCGTGAGCGTTCCGCCCGGAAGCAGCCGGCCCGACACGCCCGCCACCGCAGGAGTGGTGTTGCCACCGCCCGTCACGATGATGGGATTGACGGAAATCTGCACGTCGTCGGTCGTTGAAAGCGTTCCGTCGGAGGCCGTGAGGCGAAGAACGTAGGTGCCTTCCTGCGAGAACGCCGCCCAGGTGAGCGGCGCGGTCACGTCGCCGAAGCCGACCGTTCCGGGACCCGACAATTTCGCCCACGCATAAGTGAGTTGAGAGCCGTTGGGAAGACCATCGTCGCTACCGGAACCTGACAGGCTCGCGTTCGCCGGGAGCGTGATGACGTCATCGGTACCGGCGCTCACGAGCGGAGCCACGTTGCCCGCCGCGGCAGTCACGGTCACGGTCTTGAAGGCGCTCGTCGAGAGCGCGCCATCGCTGGCGGTGAGACGAAGCGTGTATCGACCTGCCGAAAGGAACCGCACGTCGGTGGTCAATGCGGCCGGTTCGGAGATCGTCGGCGTCGACGGACCGCCGACGGAGGCCCAGCTCACCGTCGTCCGGCCCGGCGACGTTGGGTAACCGTCATCGGAAACGGATCCGGTGACGCTGAGAATGGCGCCCGCGACCACGGAGGCGGGCCCGCCGGCACTGGCGGTCGGCGCTGAGTTGACCGGTTGAACGGCCACGGCCACATCGTCGGAGGCCGAGAGCGCTCCGTCGGAGACGGTCAATCGAAGCGTGTACTGGCCGACCGCGGGGAAACTGATCGTTCCGGGAATTTTAGCCGATGCGCTCGGGATGGTCGCAGCGCTCGGGCCGACGACCTGAGACCAGGCGTAAATCAGGTTGGCCGGCGTGGGAAGTCCATCATCGGTCACAGTGGGCGAAAGCGTCAGCGTCTGGCCGAGTGTGAGCGTGCGGTCGCTGCCGACATTGACCTGAGGAGCCGCGTTGACGGGCGCGACGACCGACTGAACGTTCACGTTGATCGAGTCGGACGATGACAGGGAACCGTCGGAAACCGTCAGCCGCAGGACGTACTGTCCCACGACCGGGAAAACAATGGGTCCCGGAACCTTCGCGGTCGCGCTCGGGATGGTGGGCGTGCCAGGGCCGGAGACCGCGGACCAGGCGTAGGTGAGGCTCGAACCGGCCGGAAGGCCGTCATCCGAAACCGAGGGCGAGAGGCTGAGCGTCTGGCCAAGCGTGAGCGCCGCGTCGACGCCGACATTCACCGCGGGAGCGGTGTTGGAGACGGTGCTGCCGCCCTGGCCGATGGTGATCGGGTAACCGCTCGCGTTAACGTTGTTGTCCTTGTCGAACACGTAGACGTAGGCGCGCGCGCCGCTGGTGAAAGATTTCGTATTGGCGACCGTGGTGACAGTACCGTCGCTCCACGCCGTCGGAATCTGGATGTCGATCGTGCGGCACGACGAAAACGTCGAGGCATCACCGATCATGACGCGGGACCACGTGGTATCCACGTAGACGTCGTCGACCCACATGCGATTATTGCTGCTCCACGCAGGGTTCCACTGGCCGGAGTTGGCGAGGATCTGGTGAACGATGTAATTGGATCTCATATACGACGGGGCGGACGAGGAACGGGTGA
>JBBRXR010000328.1:0-2997 GCA_038238485.1 Elusimicrobiota bacterium
CGACTGAGGGCGCTCGCCGCCCTGCGTTTCCCACTCGAGGATACGCTGCTCACAGCTCTTGACGTATTCTTCGGCGGTCTTGTTGTCCGGCTCGAGACGCTGCACCTGTTTAAAAAGGTCGAGGGCGCGAACGTACTGACGTTCGCTGTAGAGATGGAGGGCTTCTTCGAGGAGCGGCTTGGCGCGCGCATCGGATGCCGCCAGGCAGAGCGCCGAAGGCATCATCAGTCCAAGTGCGAATACCAACAGGACCAGGCGTCTCGTTGTCTTCATTTGGTGATCTCCAGGCGAATCTGCGTAATATCTCCGCGCTCAGCGGGCAGAGCCACCTTCACATTAAATTTCTCTTCGGGCTGCAACAGGTTCTGCTCGAGCGTCCGCTTCCAAAGCGCCGCGCGTTTCTGGCCCAGGTCCAAATCCTTGTCGTAAATCGTGATCTCGAACGGCGAGCCTTCGTATTTGCGAAGTTCGTTGAGAAGCTGATCGACCAGCACTTCGAGCGCTGCGGAAAAAGTCGGCGCCCCGTCGTTGTAAACGCGCTTGTTCGAGAATTCAAAAATCACATTATTGTCTTTCGCGTAACGAAGCGCCGGCAACCAGATCGGATCGCCCACGATCGTGCGGTTCACATCCGGAGATTCCTGAATGATCAGCATCGAACTGTAAATCTCATCGGTGCGAAGCATGAATTCGCCTCGCGTCATGCCGTCCCATGAAATTGGTTCCGGCGGCACAGTGTTACCGTCGATTTTCTTTAAAAGCTGATTGTTCTGGTCGACCACGATGAAGGTCCATGTCTCGTTCTCGCCGGGAGGCGGCGGCGCGTTCGGACTGCGGTCGATGACCACCGGCTGCGGCGGAGGCGGATAGGCCTGGACGAAAAACGGTGGCTTGGGAAACTCGATCATCGACGGCCGGAACGTCTTTGGGCTGCGAACGTCCATGAGCGCCACCTGGCGTTCCTCGTCCAGATATCCGAGCTCTTCGCTGAGGATCCAGTCAGTCTGGCCGAGGCGA
Source organism: Elusimicrobiota bacterium (assembly GCA_038238485.1). GTDB lineage: Bacteria > Elusimicrobiota > Elusimicrobia > F11 > F11 > JBBRXR01. The sequence goes on from JBBRXR010000328.1 coordinate 1,018, forward strand.
GAAAACGGGATAACGTCCTTGATCTTGACGTCGGTGCTTGGCGCGACGCGCTCAATGGTGATCTTGTCGCGATTTTCGCCTTTGATAGTCATGTCGAGGGGCGCGGCCGATACGGACCGAAGCGCGGCGGAAAGTGCGAGCGTGAATGCGATGGCGTTCTTCTTCATTTTCTTAGCTCAGTGAATAATTGAAAGTGATGAGACCGACCTCTTCTTTGTTTTCCTGACCCGCTGGGAGCGGCGCGAACTTCCACTGACGAAGCGCGCGGATCGCGGAGTCGTCCAGCTTCGGATACCCGGTCGTGCGACGCACGACGACGTTCGGCTTTACATTTCCTTCAGCATCGACGGTAAATTCGAGTACGACGGACGCTTCGACGCCCTGCGCCTGTGCCCAGGCCGGATATTCCGGCGTAACCTGCCGGACAATCTGCCGGTTCGATAGTTCGCCCGTGATCGTGAACATCGACTTCTTTTCTCTTGCCCGCGCCACGGCCGCGTTGCCCGATGCGATGGTGCTTGACCCGGTGCCGCCGACCACGCCGCCGACGCGACCGCCGGCCACGCCACCAGCGACGCCGCCGTCGGTGCCGCCAAAACGTCCCGCATCGCGCTTGGTGCCCCCGGGCACGCCACCCGGGATACCACCAGCCACGCCGCCTGCCTTCCCGGCAATCTGACCCGGACCCGCGTCACGTGCGATGATCGAATCACGAAGGCCCAGCTGCGGCCCACCGCCAACGGTGGGAACAGCGACGCCGCCGATGCGGCCCTTATCGCTTTTCTGAACCGGTGCGGCTGAAAACTTTTCGACGCTGCTCTTGCCCGCAGTATTGATGGCCAGCGTCTGCGCTGGCATCGCACCGGCGAGCGAGGGGCCTGTGTCGCCGCCGATGTCCGAGACGGACTTCGTGCCCACGGCAAATTTTCCCTTGTCTGACTTATTGATCAAATCGCGGTTCTCTATCACTCCCATGCGCTTGGCGGAAAGGGGCGCGATGCCGCCGACGGCCGTGTTCATCGCGAGTTGCTTCTGCTCGATGAGCTTCGGGTCCGCCTTGGTTTCAAATCCAGATTTGGTCTGGAGTTTCGGAGCGATCTTATCCGCGACGTCGAGTTTGGGCGCCAGCGCGATCTTGTTCGGCGCGTCCACCAGTTTCTGTTCGACCGGCTTTTCCTTCACTGCCGGCGCGGGAGGCGGAGGCTCTTTGTGAACCAGCTTCAAAAGGCGGTCTTTGATCGAGTTGCCCTTCGGCGCGGGAGCGGGCGGAGGCGGCGGGGCCGGCTCTTCCTTCTTCAGCGTATCGACGAGATCGACCGACACGAGGCGCTCGCTCGGCTTGTCGATCTGCTTCTTATGGGCGTCCACGTGAACGAAATAAAGCGGGGCGTGCAGAAGTACGGCGATGACCAGGCTCATCGTGTCCATGCGAATAGACGTGCCCTGGTCTGCCCAGCTCGAGCCCGTATTGATGCCCGTCGATGTCATCGTCTGACTAACCATGGTTCGGTTTTGTCTGCTCCGTTCCAATTGAAATATTGGTCGCGCCGGCGCGTTTGCATTCGGCGATCAAATTCGTGAGCGTAATGTATGACGATGAGCGGTCTACGCGAAGGATGACCATCGTCTCCGGATCGGTGCGCAGCAGCGCGTGCAGCGCGCGGACGAGCCCGTCGGCGGCCACGACGTCGGTGTTGATGGCGATGCGTCCGTCTGGAGCAACCGTCACGGAAATGTTTCGCTCTTTGCTCTCAATCGTCGCGGCCTGCGGTAGCTTGACGGGGAGGTCAACCGTATCGAGCAACGGAGATGTCACCATCAGAATGATCAGGAGCACGAGGCAAAGGTCGATAACCGGAACGATATTGACGCCCGAGATCGTGGGTTCTTCAGTGAGAATGTCCTGAAGCTTCAAGATTCCGCTCCGGCCTTGAGGAGCGACACCTTGTTCGCTCCGCTTTGTTTGGCCAAATCGAGGTA
>JBBRXR010000329.1:0-2996 GCA_038238485.1 Elusimicrobiota bacterium
GACCATACCGGTGTCGACCATCTTAAAAATCCCCTTGGGATGGCCGACCTGAAGAAACTGCGACGTTCTCATGGGCGCGAGCGTGAGCGCTTCGAGCAGCGAGAGCGCGACGGCAGCGGAGATGGTGACGCCGAACTGAAGAAAATATTTTCCGATGACGCCCTTCACGAAAAGCACCGGCACGAAGATGGCCAGGATGGCCACGGACGCGGACATCGCGGCGAAATAGATTTCGCGCGCGCCGAGCAGCGACGCCTTCACCTGCGACTCGCCCGCCTCACGGTGGCGCACGATGTTCTCGAGCACCATGATGGCGTCGTCGACCACGATGCCGACGACGAGCGTGAGGCCGAGGAGGGTGAACGTGTTCTGCGTGTACCCCATGAAGTAGAGGATGATGAACGTGCCGAGGATCGACGTGGGGATGGCGAGGAAAATGTTGACCGCCGAGCTCCAGCTTCCGAGGAACAGCCAGCAGATGAGAGACGTGAGCACACAGGCGAGGATCAGGTTGAAGTTCAGTTCCTCGGTCGACTGCTTGATGAACTTCGTCCCGTCATAGTTCACCGAGAGCGTCAGGCCCTGCGGAAGCGTCTTCTGCAGTTCCGCCACGTTGGCGACCACGGCCTCGCCGACGGCGACCGCGTTGGCGTTGCGCTGTTTGAGGATGCCGAGGCCGACCGCCGGTTTTCCGTCCACGCGCGCGACGGCGCGCGGATCGGCCAGGCTGTCCTCGAGCTCCGCGACGTCTTTCAATCGAATTGGGGTGTAGATCGGGCGTCCCGCGCGATCGGAGATGATGAGCTCCTTCAACTGGTCGAGGGATTGCGCCTCGCCCATCACGCGCAGGTTCCACTCGCGTTTATCTGTCGAGAGATTGCCGGCCGGGACTTCCTTGTGCTCGGTACCGATGGCCGCCACGATGTCGTCGACCGTAATTTCATGCGCTTTCATTTTCTCGGGGTCGAGCCACACGCGCACGGCGGGCTCCACGAAGCCGCCGAGGAAAATGTCGCCGACGCCGGGGATGGTCGTGAACTTGTCTTTTAGCTCGTTCTTCACGTACTCCATGATCTCGCGCTGCGGCCGGTCGCCGGAGAGAGAGATCCACATGAACGGCTGGTCGTCGGGGTTGAACTTCTGGATGACGGAGGGATCGATGTCCTTGGGCAGCTTGACCTGCGCCTGCGACAGCTTGCTCTGAACGTCCTGAAGGGCGACGTCGATGTTGGTCTTGAGGTCGAACTCGATGGTCACAAGCGACTGGCCCTGGCGGGTGACCGACGTGATCTTTTTGATGCCCTTCACAGAGGTCATCGAGTCTTCCAGCACGTCCACGACCTCATTTTCCATGACTTCCGGTGACGCGCCTTCCCAGATGGTTGAGATTGTCAGCACGGGGAAGTCGACGTCCGGTAGCTGGCTCTTGCCGATTTGCATGAAGCCGATGATGCCGAACACGATGGAGCCCAGCATGATCATCCAGGCGAAAACCGGTTTCTTGATGGAGAGGTCGGACAACATCATGGGAGTTGCTCCGTGGCGACGTTCAGCGAAATGGTCAGCCACTTGGCCTTCAGGCGCGCGCCGTCGCGCAGGTTCTGCTGGGCCTGGAGGAAGTCCAGCGCCTGCAGCACGTCGAGATTGGTGACGAGACCGAGCCGATATTCCTTCAGAAGCGATTCGTAGCTCTGCTGCGCCGCCGTGGCGGCCGCTTCCATCGACTTCACTTCCTGGATGGCGGCGACGAGCTGGCCATGCGTTTTCTTCACGGTGTACGCCGCCTGCCGCTCCATCTGCTGGACCATGTAGGACGACTGGCGATAGGCCGCCTGCGCCTCGCGGACCGCCGCGGACGTATTGCCGCCACGCGAGAGCGGCACGTCGACGTCGAGGATGACGTCCCAGTCGATGTCCTTGAGGAACGTGGCGCGCTTCGTGTAATAGTTGCCGGTCACGTCGGCGGTGGGCCAGAAGAAGCCACGCTCGTAGCGGATGCGCAGGCGCCGCCCTTCCCTGTCCTCGCGCTGGGCGCGAATGTCGCTGCGCTCATGGGCGCGAGCCAGCGCGTCGTCGAGCAACGGCGCCGTGGCCGGCACCTGGGTTTCGTCGACGATCGCGGCGCCCGTGAGATCGCGGCCGGTGAGGTAAGAGAGTTCCTCACGGGCCGAAAAGGCGTTGCCCAGAATCTGGTCAAGCTGGCCTTTGAGCGCCGCGGAATGGGCGCGGGCGGTGGAAACTTCGCTGTCGCGCGCTTTGCCGAGGCGGCGGAAGCCGCCGAGTTCCTTCACGCGGTCGTCGGCGAGTTTCAGAGCGGCGGACGTGTTGGCCTGGTCGGTTTCAAAACCGACGAGGTTGTAAAAGACTTGGGCGGTGCGCTCGAAAAGCTCCAGAGCGGCGCGCTCAAGGCGCAGGCGGTCGCGCGCGCTTTCGCGGTCGAAGCCCTTTTGCGCGGAGAACTCGCGCAGTCCCGAGAACAGCGCCTGCGTCGCGGTGAACTTCGACTCGGTTTGCTGTTTCTCGACGAAACCCGAGAACCCCTTGGCGTTGAGCTTTTCGACGCCGGACGGCTGCTGCCACGTGTTGGTCAGCCTGAAATCGATCTGGGGCAGGGCGGAGGAGATGGCGCCGCGGCCGCGGGCCTGCGCCTGGGAGACGTCTTCACCGCGTATCTTGAGGTCCTCGCTTTGAAGTTTCGCCCACTCGTAGCACTGAGAAAGGGTCACCGCTCCCGAGGCCGTGGCGACGGACGCCTCAGCGTGGAGGGGACGGGAGGCGACAGACAGAAGGAAAAAAAACGAAATGAACGTGAGGAGAAAAGATCGGGGCACGCGCAAAGGAACAGGTCTCCTGTGAAATAGTTTCAGGCGGGGGAGGTACGATCTTATCAGTTCCGTCGTCGGGATAAGACGTCAGGCGCGAACAGGCACGTCGTCGCTCATCATACGCGATACGAGAAAAATCGCGCCCGCCATGATGACCGAGATCAAGACAAA
>JBBRXR010000330.1:0-2978 GCA_038238485.1 Elusimicrobiota bacterium
AGGCCGCGAAGGTGATCGGTGGAAACCACGTGAAGGCCCTGTCGGCCCAGATCACGCGTCGCCTTGGCCATGTCCGACGGCTTGGTCAGGACCACGACCCGCGTGGCGCCCTTGGTCGCGCGGACCTGATCGACCAGCGCCGCGATTGTCGCCTTGTTCCCCTTCACGTCTTCGTACACCACGTAGAACGCCTGGGCGTTGCGCATATCAACAATGGCCTCGAGCGTTTCGAGCTCCACCGCGTCCGACAGATTGTTGAGCCCCATCCACCGCAGGCCGCGCGAGACGGAGAGACCCACCCATGCCTCTTCGGCCAGCGTCGGAATGCCGAGACCCTCGATGCTGAGGTCGGCGACGGCGTGGTGCGCCAGAACGTGCGCGAGCTCGTGGGCGAGGCGTCCGACCGCCGTGGCGAGCGCCTCCTCAGCGCCCAGGTTTTCTTCGAGCACGATCTGAACACGGTAATTCTCGCCATCCTTCAGAAGTCCGGCGGACCGGTGCGTGACGCGCGCGTCGGCTTCGCCGGGCGTCACCAGTTCCACGCGAAGGCCCGTGAGGATCCGCGCGGTCGCCGCATCAATCTTGAGACCGCTCGCGGTGGCGAGGGCCTTGGCGACAGGCTGGACGAGAATGCCGATGGCCGCCGCGCGGGCGGCGGCGTCGCCTGATTTTCCGGCGAGCACGGCGGCGACGTCCGACCGCGTGGTGAACCCGCCCGTCGAGGCGGCCTCGAGGCGCTTGAGGAAATCGGATTCGTTCAGGCCCGCGAGCGCGAGCAGGGTACCCGTCAGTTTGTCCGCCGACGCGGAGCCCAGGCGGTCGCGGATCACGACCGCGCGCCGCTGCGCGTCATCGGGCGACAAAAGTTTCAGGTCGAGGGCCTGACCGATCTCGCGCATGGCCCAGTCGGCCTCGGGGCCATCGATCGACTGGGGAAGGGCGGCAACGCTCAAGTACTGGTCCGCGGCCAGGCCCGCTTCCTTAATATGACCGGTGCCCGCCATGTTGAGAGGGCCTGGATAGCCGAGGTTGTAGGCCTTAAGGATCTGCGCGGAAAGCTGATGGATCAGCGTCGCGAGGCCGATGCCCGCGAGCTTGTCGTCACCGAGCATCCGGTCGATGTCGGATTCCTTCGCCGGCGAAAACACGTTGTCGGCAACCGCCCCCCACACGCGGCGGATCTGATCGGGCGACAAATGCAGTTCGTGGATCGCGTAGGCCAACTCGAGGCCCGCGCGCGCGACGAGACGGTCGTGTTCGCCGCCGAGCTCCGGCGGGAAGATACCGAGGTTCTCGTTTTTCTGGAAACCGGACGTAATCCACGAACGCAGGCGCGACCAGAGGTTCGGACGGTCGGACTCACCGATCACGGCCGGGCCGATCTGCAGGCTCTGGAACGGAGCGTCGATCGGGCGGACGTCGACGATCTCCTTCTTCGCGGACATCGTGAGGAGCACATTGCGCGCATCGTCGTGGAACGTCAGCTCGGTTTGGTTCGAGATCAGAAACGGCAGCGGTGAGATCACGCCTCGCTGGGTGCCCCACACGTAAAGGCTGTGCGCCGTCACACGGTCGCCGAAGCTCGCCGACGAAGACTCCGGATGCGTGTGCTGGAGGACGAGCGGCGCATTCAACTCCTGGGAGATGCGCGTGAGCGTGTCTGCCGCCACCATGGTTCCGGCCGTCGACGCCACCGCCTCGCCGTTGTGAAGGACGAGCTGATAGACGAAAGCTTTCATGTCCGCGGCGCCGGAGAGCGCGGCCACCTGGCCGAGCGTCGGCGCGTCGCCGAGCTTCGCCAGCTCCGCGCGGGCGCCTTCCGGAATGTCGGCGTTCGCGAGAAGCGGGGCGAGATTGATGCGGCGCGCCCAGCCGCCCGCGACGGGCGAGTCCAGAATTTTATCGACGGCGGCGACCGCCGCGGGATTTGCGGTCCCAAACACCGGCGCCTTCACGGCCGCCGCGTCCGCGAGCGCCGCGGCCAGTTCCTGAATGGCGGGCGTCGGACGCGACGGCCCTTCCGCGAGCGTAACGAAGCGAAGCTCGCGACCCTGCCCGATAACGGTTTCGCCGTTGGTAAGCGTCTGCGCGGTGCGCGCGAAAATGCGTTCGCGACTATCTGTCGCGCTGGCGAAGAAAGCGCGCTCAAAGGGCTGATCCGACGCGAATCGAATGGCCCGGCGCCCGCTCTCCGTCGGCACGGGCACAACGAACGGATGCGGAGCGCGCACGGTGGTTTCCGTACGCTGATCATCCGCCTTCGTCGCGCGGAAAGCGTTCACGAGATTGGCGGTCAGGCCCACCGCGGCCCGCACGCCGACGAGCGACAGCATCACGTGGGCAGGGTTCAGCGCGCCGGCGCCTCCGGCATCGGCCACGCCGGCGGCCGAGGCCGGCTCCGCCGCCGACAACAGCCCCAATGAACCGATGATCAGGAGCGACGGCAAATTGAAGGCGTTTTGCAGGAAACCAAGGAAGCCTGAACGGCCATTGGAAAGCGCCGGAGCGGCCGCGTCAGTCGCGACCACCGTGGGCTCCATCGGTGACGGCGCATAGAAATAGGTGTTGTCGGCTTCCGGCGTGATGACCCAACGTGGTCCGCTGTTGGCCAGCTCAACCCAGCCGGCGGGGACGCGCACAAAGACCGTGTCGGCCTGTCCATTCGCACCGGGACGCAGCGCAAGCGTGCCGTTTTCCGGTGTGGCGGGCGCGTTCTGATTGGCCGCAACGGCGTCCAGCGCGCGAGCACGTAGAACGGCGGGGGTGGCCACGGCCGTCTCCCCATCGCGATCGGCCAAAGGTTGAACCGCCACCGCGACGCTGTCCACGAGTTCAGCGAGCGCAGGCGGAACAGCGGGCGTGAGTGTCGGCTCCAGGCCACGGGAGGCGTTCGTGACGGCGGGCAAAGCGCCATTTCCATTTCGCGCCGACGGTTCTCCGCCGGAGCGAGCCGTGCTCGGCGCGGGACGGAACGCCGC
>JBBRXR010000331.1:0-2963 GCA_038238485.1 Elusimicrobiota bacterium
CTTGCCGTGAATCACAAACACCTGCTCCATAAGGTCGCTCACCAACTCCTTTTCGGCGGGCTCCAGCGGGCTGATCAGGTGCCCCTTTTCGTATCGGCTGCTACCGAGCGGCGCGGTTGATTCGCTCACGTAAATCCTCCTGGCGTTTGAGTTCTTCTCTGGTCTCATCCTCGGGCGTCTTCTTCCCAGCGGTGGCCACGAGCCGGTTCCAGTGCGTCGAAAGCGTGTTGGGCGTGAAGGCCGCAAACCCGTCTTCCACGGTGAAGAATCGGTTTTTCTTGTTGCACGCGATGTACAGCGTCCGCGCCTTGTCGATGACCGCTGGCAGGCCGAAGCGCTCGATCAGCTTCGAGGCGATGACGTAGTGGCTGCGGTCGTCCTTGAACGTCTGGCCGGGCAGCGCCTTCTCGTAGCCGACCTTGAAAAGCTCGACGAGCCGAGCCTGCGGCGTCTGCGCCTTCGTTGGGATCTCGACAACGGCGCTCTCGAAGGCTTCAGACCCGCTGTCGTGTAGCGGAAGGTTTAGGTTAAGGTCTTGGTTAGGGAGAGGGGTCTGGGGGGAGGGGGCCAGCGGCTCCCCCTTTCCACCGTTCCCACCACCGTTCCCACCACCGTTGTTGGAACCGTTCCCACCACCGTTGTCCGCTTGGTTGGGGCTCGGTTCAGCGTACAAAGACCGGATGCGACGCCATTTCTCCGGGTTCTTCTTGAACTTCACCTGAAGAAACGGGCCGAAATACTCCCACCACTCGTGAATCCGGAAATAGGGCTTTCTTTCCAGAAAGCCCGGAAGAACGTTCCCGTCCTCCCCCCGTCCACCAGCGTCCACCATGGCCTCCACGAACCGCATTCCTACGCTGAACGGCAGGCCCACGGCCGCCGCCATCACATCGTTGCTGTACTTCCGCAGATCCCCGTCCGGCGCGCAGTCCACGCACCACCACCAGAAGCGGTGAAGCTTCCCCAGCGTGACGTCCAGATCCCAGCTCATCGCCGCCATCAAGCGAATGGTCTTCGGGTGCTTCTCCAGCCCCTGATGCGATTCGATCCAGGCGATGGCGCTACCCTCCCACAGCGAGCCGGCATTTTGCGCCAGAGCGGCTGATCCCAAGTTTTCGGCCGATTTCCGACCAGTTGTGACCGAGGCCCCGCATGAGGCCGATATCGTCGGAAATCAGAACGACGTGACCGCTTCGCGGATGAATGAGACGATGGACTTTCATTTCAGACGCCCGCCCCGATTTTGTCGAGCAGCGACCAGACCTTGAAGCCGTTCCATCTTTGCTGAACAATGGGCGCGCATTCAATTCATCCCCGTATCATGCGCAGGTCGGAGAAAAAGAGCGTCGCACGTCGTGCAGGTCCGCTCGATCAGGTGGTCGATGCGGAAGACGGCAAACGAAAGAGAATTCGTGACGAACACCGCTGGCCCGCGGTCAACCGTTCGACCATGACCCCGCATCGCACACATGAGGCCCAGCAGATCCCGACCGCTGATCGCATCGAGGCGGTTCTTATTCATCGGGTAAGTCCTTCCAGAAGGTGGAAGAACGAGCCCTGAGCGATGCTGGCGACGATCAAAGCCATCGCAACGAAGGTAATCCGGTCGCGGCGCTGGCGGCGCGCCATGGGCTTGGGAAGGGCCTTCACGCGGCCACCTCAGGGGAGATCAGCCTGGCGAAAGGGCCGACGCATTGGATGGCCGCGAAATCGTAATGGCGCGCCGCAAGGTCCTCGTCCAAGAACCATCCGAGGTGGACGTCCTTTCCGTTAACGCGGATACGGCTTTGGAATTTCTGGCGCGCGTTGTTCCAGTTGACGCCGATGAAGCGAGACGTTCCTGAACTGAATTTGCTGCGGTTTCGGTTGTTATCGGCTTGGGTGCAGAAGCGAAGGTTGGAGCGGCGATTGTTCAGTCCGTCGCCGTCCAGGTGGTCGACCGTGAAGCCGGGTCGCGGCCGAAGGATGGCGTTCTGGAGCTTTATGATCTTGCCGGCATGGCCGATACGGCGCTCGGCGTAGAAGGTCTTATTGGATTTGTGGGCGTACCACTTGAAGGGAAGGACGAGGGGGCCATCTTGGCCGTCGATGACGGCCTTAAAGCCCTGTGTGAGTGCTATTTCGATCACGCTCCACCTCTAGTTTCCTAGAGGAGAGCCGTCACCTTACGGAGCACGCAAGCTTCGGAGGCTTGAGTGATATCCGTTTCACTACGAGCACTAAAAACTAGTGCACGAGTTTAGATAACAGGCTCTCTCTCTGGGAAGGAATAAAAGATGCCCGCTTGCGGATGAGGAAGGTTGAAGCGTGACCAGCAACCATCCGGGCGGGCAAAACGAAACCGTCGACGGAAAAATACCCGCCCACGATTTTCAGATTGTTTTTGTTACCGGTCACAGGAAGAACGTTAATCGAAATGCGTTGTTGAGTCAAGCCGGAATCGTCGACGGAGCATCGACGAAAAAAACAAGAAATAGAAATATTTCACCGACGACCTGACACCGCGAACATCCGGGCGATGTGGTTGACCGCCGACCTCAGACCCTCGTTTGTCGGTATTTCATAGTGCTCAATTCCCGTCCGTGTCGAAGCGTGGCCCGCCACCTGGCTGGCCTTCCCGGCGTCCCGCGTCTTTCGGTTGATGGCGTTCCATGCTGTCTTTCGGATGGCGCGAAGGGTCAGGACGCGGCGCACCTCCGCGGCGTGGCGGGCTTCGCGGAACTCTTTGACGACGTTCGTCGTGTCGTAGATGAAGTCCCGCCCCTGCCGCTTGGCCTCGACGATATGCCGACGGACGCGCTTCGTCACCGGCAACGCCTGAGCCTTTCCGGTCTTGTGTTGCGTCCAATGAAGGTGATCGTCGTAAGCGTTGTAATCGCCAACCCTTAAACGCTCCAGGTCGCCCTGGCGTATGTCCAGATCAATGAGGCCAACCATGGCTCGACGCAATCGGCGGGACGCGC
>JBBRXR010000332.1:0-2949 GCA_038238485.1 Elusimicrobiota bacterium
ACGCGTCGCGTGGATTTTCCGATTGGCGCGAACCCTTTCTCCCGCTGGAAATACCATCGGCAGTCCAAAATGATCGCGATCTCCGAGGGCGTGCGCCGCGTCCTGATCGCCGACGGCATTCCCGCCGATCGCATCGCGCTCGTTCCCAGCGGCGTCGATTTCCGCCGCTTCGAGAACCTCCCGGTGCTGCGCCGCGAAGACCTCGGCGTACCCGCCGACGCGCTCGTCGTGGGCCAGGTGGCCGCGCTGGTGCCCCACAAAGACCAGGACAATTTCCTTCGTGCCGTCGCGCTGCTGGCGCCGAAGCACCCGCACCTGCGCGCCGTGATCGTGGGCGATGGAGAGTTGCGCGCTTCGCTCGAAGCACGCGCGGCGACGCTGAAGATAACCGAGATCGTCCGGTTCCTCGGTTACCGCACGGACGCGCTGAGTTGTCTCAAGCGCTTCGATGTTTTCTGCCTGTCGTCGTGGGGAGAAGGGTTGGGCACGTCGATCATCGACGCCATGGCGCTGGAGATCCCGGTCGCGGCGACGCGGGCGGGGGGAATTCCGGATCTGGTGGAAGACGGCGTGACGGGATTTCTGGCGGAACCGCGCGATCCGGCCGGGCTCGCGGTGGCCATCGAGAAAGCGCTCTCGGCGCCGAACCGGCGCGAGATCCTCGCCCACGCGAGCGAGAAAGCGGCCCGGTTCTCCATCGACCGCACCGTTGAGGCGATGGAGAAGATCTACCGGGAGCTGCGAAAGGCCTGACTGGTCCTGAGTTGCTCGAGGGTTTGATTCAAGGCGTCGACTTCATCGGCGCGCTTTTTCATCCGGTTGGTTTCTTCTTCGGCTCCACGGGTGTCGCGCTCTTGCCATGGCTGGGTGTGCCAGGTTTCTGGCGGCGGGGATTTCGGCTTCTCGAGTTTCATTCGATGTCCTCCAATGACGGCGATTTGGGACGCGAACTCACTTCAATCGAGCGCGATTATTCTACTCCGATTTCCCTTTTCGGGGCGTTATTTTTGGAGATGGCAACGGCACCGGCGTGGGCACGCGCTTGAGGCGCTCATTCGCTTCCTGAAAATCCTCGTTCCAGGCATGAATCTGCGTTTCCCACCGGCGGTGCAGCGCGGCCCAGTTGTCGACGCCGGCGTGCCGTAGATCGGCGAGCGTGTCCGCCGCTTCGCGGCGGCCGAGCTCGAGCGCGGCGAGACGCCGCTTCACTTCCGCGTTCGTCTGGACCCCGGCGCTCGAGATTTCCAAACGAAACTCCTTCAGGCTGCCGTCAATGCCGGTCAGTGTCTCGGCCATCGCTTCCTCGGCGGTTTTGCGTTCCGATCCAATTGACGCCATGGCGCGGTCATAGGCGTTACGCAACTCCGCGAGGTCGCCGGCCATTGTTCCCTCGCCCGTCCGCTCTCCACCCTGACGTCCCACCGATGGCTTCACGCGTTCGAGCCGCAGGCGAAGGTCCGTGGCCAGCGCTTCCACGCGCTCTCGTTCTGAAGGCAGCGCGCCGGCGCGGGCCCGATCGATCCACCCTTCCACGTCCGTGACCAGCGTTTCGGCTTTCCGTTGCCCTTCCAGGTTCCGCTCCAGTGTCGCGATGCGCTCATCGGGCGTCGCGGCAGATCGTTTTTCAGACCGGCAACCGGCAACCACGATTGAGATCGCGGCCAAAATAAGGGCTTTATGTGTTTTTTTCATCTCAAAATTTCCTGTTCCAGCTGTCAGTGGCATACACCGAATCGGCCAGAGCGCGAATGCGCGCGTCGGGGGCTGTGGCGGGCCCGCCGTTCGCTTTCCATTCATTTTTCAGCGCGTTCTTCACGTCGGCGGCGTCCAGGTTGAGGTTCGTGAGAAAGGCCCCGTGAGGCCGATGACCTCGATATTGGGGTTCCATGGACGGCATGGGAAGACATTTCTCGACGAGCGAGAGGTCAAATCGGAGCAGAAATGTCCCGTGCATTAACGTAAAATGTCTCCGTCGACGCTGGGAGTTACCCGAGAACTTGAGCGGACCCACGGTCAGATCGGTATGGCCTTGAACGAGAGGCCGCGCCGGCAAAAGCGAGCCGAGCGCCGATGCGTTTCGCTCCATCACGAAGCGGTTCGTCTCCGTGACGCTGCTCAGGGTGCGGTCTCCTTCAATCTTTAGTATTAAAGAGTAGTTCAGGCAGCCGGGGCCCTGCAAAATGGTGCCGCCGCCACTGCAACGCCGGAGCACCGGGATTGCCCGGGCGGCGCAGGCGGGCGCATCCACCTCGGTTTTCCACTGGTTGGAATATCCCAGGACCACGAACGGGTTCGCCGGCTCCCAGAACCGCAGCACTTCGCCTTCGAGACCTTCCTCACATTGATCGAGAAGGACTTCATCACAGGCCAGGTTTTCTTCCGGCCTCGCGTAAGTATGGTCAATCCATTTCATTGGGTAACTCTGGTTTGGTTTAATTGGTGACAACACGAATGGAATCAAAAAATAAGCAGGAAATCATCGCCATGAACGGCGAAGCCGCTCTCAAAGCCCTCGCTGCCGACAAGAAGGGAACCCAGAAATGGGTCGATTCGCTCGAGTACGTGCTTCAGTTCATGCTCGAACAGGCCACCCCCGATCAGGCCCCGCTGCTGGTCAACCGGCTCATCTCGCGCCTCAAGGAAGCCGGCATCAACGCACCCGCCACTGTCTCCACCCCTTATCTCAACACGATTCCGCTGGAAGAGCAGCCCGAGTATCCGGGCGACCTCGTCATCGAACGCCGCATCAAGAGCCTGGTGCGCTGGAACGCCATGGCCATGGTCGTCAACGCGAACCGCGTCCACTCCGGTCTCGGCGGTCACATTTCGACCTTCGCGTCCTCCGCAACGCTCTATGAAGTCGGTTTCAACCATTTCTTTCGCGGTCCCGACGGCGGACGTCCCGCCGACCAGGTCTACTTCCAGGGCCACGCCTCTCCGGGCATCTAC
>JBBRXR010000333.1:0-2946 GCA_038238485.1 Elusimicrobiota bacterium
CGTACAACCCCGTTTTCTACGTGCAGTACGTGATCGCGCGCTGCTGCTCTATCTTCAAGGAAGCCGATAAGAAAGGCTATGGGCAGGGCGACATCGACCTGACGGCGGCCGCGGGCGCCGCGACGATCACGCCGGAAGAAAAGAACGTGCTGCTGCACCTGAGCTCGTTCGACCGCACCGTCGAGACCTGCGCCAAGGACGGCAGCAACCACCACCTCACCGTCTACCTGCAGGACCTCGCGGGCCGCTACCACAGTTTTTACGAGAAGTGCCACGTGCTGGTCGACGACGTCGCCGTCCGCACGTTCCGCCTCGCCCTCGTCGCCGCCATCCGCAACCGCGTCGCCCAGGGCCTGGGCTTATTGGGCGTCAGCGCGCCGGAGACTTTGTGAGTGGAGGAGAAATCATGATGAATTGGGAATCCATCGCCGACAAATCCATCCGCGGAGAAGACCTCACGCGCGAAGAAGCGCTTTCCGTTTTGCAGGCGTCCGACGCGGAAACGCCCTCCGTCGTGGCGGCCGCTTCTCGCGCGCGGCAGAAATTTTTTGGGAACCGGGTGAAGTTGAATCACCTGGTGAACGTGAAGTCGGGGCTGTGCCCGGAAGATTGTCATTATTGCTCGCAGGCGGCGGATTCGACGGCGCCCATCGAAAAGTATCCGCTGATGAAGCCGGAAGAGATCATTCGGCAAGCGGAGATCGGGATGGCGGCGGGGGCGACGCGGGCCTGTCTCGTGGCGAGCGGACGCGGACCGTCGAACCGGGAGCTGGATCAGTTCTGCGACGCGGTGAAAGAACTTAAGAAGACGCGGCCGGAAGTGGAAGTCTGTGCGTGCCTCGGGCTTCTCATGGAAGGGCAGGCGAGCAAGCTGAAGGAAGCGGGCGTCGACGCTTACAATCACAATTTGAACACGAGCGCGTCGTTCTACGAGCGCATCTGCAAGACGCACGCGTATGACGACCGCGTCGACACCGTGGAGAAAGCCAAGGCCGGCGGCATGTCGCCGTGCTCGGGCGTGCTCACGGGCATGGGCGAGACAGACGAAGACCTGGTGGAAGTCGGCTTCGCGCTGCGCCGCCAGAAAGTGGAATCGGTGCCGGTCAATTTCCTGATTCCGATCGCCGGAACGCCGCTCGCGAAAAAGAACAACCTCACGCCGCTGCGCTGCCTGCGCATCCTTTCCATGTTCCGTCTCATCAACCCGTCGGCCGAGCTGCGCATTGCCGGGGGGCGCGAAGTTCACCTGCGCCACCTTCAGCCGCTCGGCCTCATGGTCGCGAATTCCATTTTCCTCGGTGACTACCTCACCACGAAAGGGCAGTCCGCGCGCGAAGACCTCGAGATGATCCGCGATCTCGGGTACAAGGTGCTGGGCCAACCCGACGACTTCCTCGAGAAAACGCTCGGCGCGCCCGCGCCCGAGGGCGAACTCAAGGAAAAGACCCGCGAGCCTGCTCACGCGTAACGCCGTGCCGGTTTCCGACCGTCCCATCGCGCTCGTCACGGGCGCCAGCCGCGGCCTCGGCCGCGAAATTGCCGCCGCGTTCGCCCGCGAAGGGTACGACGTCGCCGTTCACTACAACACCAAACTTGAAGAAGCCAAAGCCACCGCCAAACTCGTGGAGGCCGCCGGCGCGTCCGCTTTTGTCGTGAAGGCGGATGTCCGGAAGTCCTCGCAGGTGAACGCGATGATGAAGAGCGTCGAAAAACATTTCGGTCGCCTCAACGTGCTCGTCAACAACGCCGGCCTGGTGCGCAACCGGCCGATCGCCCGCATGACCGACGCGGAGTGGGGCGACGTGGTGGCCGGCAACCTCGACGGTTCCTTCTACTGCACGCGCGCGGCCCTGCCGCTCCTCCGCCAACACCGCGACGGTTCCATCCTGTTCATGAGCTCGTTCGCCGCGCCGCGCGGCGCGCGCGGCGCCGCCAATTATTCCGCCGCCAAGGCCGGCGTGATTTCGCTCATGAAGTCGCTCGCGCTCGAAGAAGGGCCGAACGGCATCCGCACGAACGCCATCCTCCCCGGTTTCCATGTCACCGACATCAACCGCGAGTACTGGGAAAAATTTGAAGCCAAGATCCGCGAGCAGCATCTGCTGGGCGGCCGCATGCCCGACCGCGAGGAGCTCGGCCGTTTCGTGGTCGGCATCGCGAAGCTCCAATCGGTGACGGGACAGGTGTTCCCGTTCGAGTCGAGGATCTGGTGAAGATCGTCGTCTCGGGCATCGGCCTCGTCACGCCGCTCGGAAGCTCGCGCGAAGCCACGTGGCAGCGCCTGATCGAAGGGGAGACGGGCATCCGCGCCGAGAAAGGATCGCTGATCGCGCGCGTGCGCGGTGTGTCGGCCAACGGCGCGCACTCGCGCGCGGGCGACTTCGTCGTTCGCGCCGCGGAGGAAGCCCTGGCGCAGTCCGGTGTCGATCCGCTCACCAGAGCCATCGGCTGCGCGATCGGCCAGAGCAAACCCCTTTTCGCCGACGACGGCGCGGCGGACGCTCAACTTCTCCTCGCCTCTTTCAGCGCCTGGTCGCTCGAAGCGGTGGTGAAAACCCATTTCAATCTGAACGGCCCGTCGGCCAATGTCGCGGCGGCGTGCGCCACCGGCGTGGCCGCCATCGAGACCGCCGCGTCCTGGATCCAGCAGGGCGAGTGCGAGGTCGCGCTCGCGGGCGCGGCGGAATCGAGCCTGACCGAATTCTATCGCGCGGGTTTCCAGCGTCTCGGCGTTCTGGCCGAGGGCACCGATCCCTCGACCGTCCGCCCTTTCGACGCGAAGCGCAGCGGCTTCGCGATGGGCGAGGGCGCCGCGGTGCTGGTGCTTGAGAGCGAAGACGCGTGCCGCGCGCGTGGCGGCAAGCCGCTCGCCCGACTCGTGCGCGCGTCGCTCCGGCACACGTCGGTGGACCCGATTCGATTTGATGACGACGGCGTGGACGTGGC
>JBBRXR010000334.1:0-2940 GCA_038238485.1 Elusimicrobiota bacterium
GTGGCGTTTCTCGTGGCGCCCAAGTCGTCTCACTCCGACGCTACCTACGGCATCATGGGCAGTATTCCCTCGCATGGCGACCATCCGGTGTTCACCGCCATTCTCGCCGCGCTCGACGTGTCGACGCGGCGCGATTATGCGGCCGTTCGCGACGATTTCGCCGCGAAAACGGAAGCAACCCAGAGGACCGAGACCTATTACGACAACAGTGCGCTCGATCGCTACTGCCAGCTCGTGTTCCGCGTCACCGACAACCGCGGCTGGCCCCTCGAGGACTACGCGATCGAGCTAATCGACGCGTCCGAAAGCGGCGGGAGCCTGCCTTCCGGATTTTTCGCGGACAAGCATCAGAACGAGAAGAACCCCGAGCAGTTCTGCTACTACCTCAATTACAACCGGCTCGGCGCCGTGCAGGGAGGGAAGTTCGGCTTCAAGGTCCAGTCAGCGCCGAACACGCCGCTCGTGAATTACGGCGAGGCCATCTATTTGACGCCCGCCGATGTCGACAGCATTCTTCAACCGAACCAGACGACGCTCGTCGATGTGATCCTCAACCGCCGCCTCAACAAGTCCATTTTCCAGATTACGGATAACTTCGCCGAGCAGAAGATCGACGGGAAGCCGGGCGCAGACTGGATAGAGGGAGTCTGATGTCCGCGCCGCACATGAGCAAGAACCGCCTCGAGGCCTTCAGCGACGGCGTGATCGCGATCATCATCACGATCATGGTGCTCGAGATACGCATGCCTCACGGCGCGACGCTCGCGTCGCTGAGCCCGCTGGTTCCGGTGTTCCTGAGTTACGTGCTGAGCTTTGTGTACATCGCCATTTACTGGAACAATCATCATCACATGATGCAGGCCGTCCACCAGGTGAGCGGCCGCGTCCTGTGGGCAAACATGCACCTGCTTTTCTGGCTGTCGATCGTCCCGGCGGTGACCGCGTGGATGGGGGAAAATCATTATGCCGCCACGCCCGCGGCGCTCTACGGCGCGGTGCTGTTCATGGCGGGGCTCGCCTATTTCATTCTCGCGCGCGAGTTGGTGGCGATCCACGAAAAGAGCTCGCCGCTGGCCGTCGCTATCGGCAGCGACCGCAAGGGGCTGATTTCTATCGTCATCTATGCCATCGCGATTCCGCTGGCCTTCTTGCGCCCGTGGATGGCGTTCACGCTCTACGTCGCGGTGGCGATCATCTGGTTTGTGCCCGACACTCGCATCGAGAAAGCGCTGGGATGACCTGCCGCCGCGCGTTCCTTCTCTTTCTCGCGCTTTCCGCGCCGCTGTCCGCCGTCGTGGCGGGCGGTTCCGACGTCGACCAGGACATCCCCATCACGCTCGCCGCCTACGCCAATGCGCGCTGCAAAAAAGGCGACCCCATTCCGCTCGCGGTGACCGTTGAGAACGGACTGAAGAGCGCTATCAGTTTCGGTACGTTCAGCCTCGATCCGGTCCCCTGGAACGGTGAAACCTCGTCGCTGACGCTCGTCGACGTCTACCGCAACGGAGAGAACGGCGGGCTCTTTCTCGGGCGCCCGAAAATTGAGCCGCCCGAGCAGACGCAGTCGCCAAGCCACTATGTCCTCAAGCGCGGCCAGAGCCTCGTGATTAAAACGGACCTCTCCAAATGGAAGATCAGGGGCGGCTGGATTCCCGGCCGGTACACGGCCACCGTTCGCATCGAGAACCTGGCCACCGAACGCGGACGTCACACGGTGTCGGTGCTCAGCGAGCCCTTCAGCTTCGAGGTCATTCCGTGACGAAGACGAAAGAGAAGATTCGCTGCGCCTGGGGCATGACCGACCCGATGCTCGCCTACCACGACAACGAGTGGGGCGTTCCGCTTCGCGACGACCGGCTGATTTTTGAGTTTCTCACGCTCGAGGCGTTTCAGGCCGGCCTCTCGTGGCTGATCGTCCTGCGCAAGCGCGAGAATTTCCGGAAGGCTTTCGCCGATTTTGATCCGACAAAGGTGGCGCGGTTCACCGCCCGTGACGTTGCGCGCCTTCTCACCGATGCAGGCATCATCCGCAATCGGGCGAAGATCGAAGCGACGATCGAGAACGCGCGGCGCTTCCTCGACGTGCAGAGGGAATTCGGGACTTTCTCTCAATACATGTGGTCCTGGGTGGGCGGGAAGACCATCGACCACCGTTTGAAGGCGATGAAGGACATCCCGGTGACGACCGACGAAGCGATCGCCTGGGCGAAGGACCTGAAGGCGCGCGGCTTCCGCTTCCTTGGGCCTACTGTTATTTATGCGCACATGCAGGCGACCGGCATGGTGAACGATCACATCGCCCCGTGCTTCCGTCGAAAGGCCTGATGTCCACGGTGAAGACAGTCCTTCGTTTCCTCATGGCCGCGCTGTTCATGGCTTCGGGCGTCACCCATTTCGCGCGCCCGGAATTCTTCATCGCCATCGTGCCGCCGTACCTTCCGTTTCCGGACGCGCTCGTGGCCATCAGTGGGGCCGCCGAGATCGCGGGCGCGATCGGCCTGCTCATCCCGCGTTTCACGCGCGCCGCGGCGTGGGGACTCATTGCCCTGCTGATCGCCGTGTTTCCCGCGAACCTTCACATGGCGCTGCATCCCGAATTGTTTCCGCAAATTCCGTCTGCCGGACTCTGGGTCCGGCTGCCGTTGCAGGGCGTTCTCATCGCCTGGGCCTTCTGGTTCACGCACCCCGTCCCCGTTTTCGATTCTTCGACTGGAGGACTTCCATGACCACAACGTTGCCGAAAGCCAGTGCCCTGCGCAAATCCGACCATCCCATCGACCCGATGTTTCTCGATCGCTGGTCGCCCCGCGCGTTCTCGGGCGAACCGATTTCCGAAAAAGACCTGATGACGCTTTTCGAAGCCGCTCGCTGGGCGCCGTCCGCCTCCAACATCCAGCCATGGCGAATGGTCTATGCCCGCCGCGACACGCCGGCGTGGGA
>JBBRXR010000335.1:0-2938 GCA_038238485.1 Elusimicrobiota bacterium
ACTTATCCCGAATCCGTCCCCAACTTTTCGCAACTGATTAAAAACGGGCCGAAGGAGGGAAAAACCAGCCCAACTTCGGTTAAGGCAAGTTGAGGAGGCTCTCCTCGCGAATGTCCTGCGTGATTTTATTGACCAGGGCGACGAAGTAAGGGTCGCCGCTGAGCTTGTTCTTTATCTTATTGGAGGCATGCATGACCGTGGTGTGGTCTTTGCCGCCGAAATCCATTCCAATTTCAACTGTCGAAAGTTCGGTGAGGGTGCGCGTCAGATACATCGCCACCTGGCGCGGGAAAGCGATGGCGTCCGTGCGCCGCTTCGATTTCATGTCGCGAAGATCGAGATTGAAGTGACGCGCCACAACCCGCTGGACCACTTCCACGGTGATGGGCGTGCAGTGCTCGGGCGCCGAGAGAATGTCCCGCAACACTTTTCGCGCGGTGTCGACCGTCAGGGGAGAGCCGGTCAAGGACGCATAGGCCATGATGCGTGTGATTGAGCCTTCGAGCTCGCGGATATTGGTCTTGATGTGGGTGGCGACGAAAAGAACCACGTCTTCAGGGCATTGCAGGCCCGCTTCATCGGTCTTCTTGCGAAGGATCGCGATGCGCGTCTCCAGGTCCGGAGCCTGAATGTCGGCGATGACGCCCCACTCGAAGCGCGAGATGAGACGGTCGGCCACGAGCGTTTCCTTCGGCGGCCGGTCGGAGCAGATGACGATCTGCTTGCGCGTGTCGTAAAGGGAGTTGAAAGTGTAGAAGAACTCTTCCTGGGACGAGTCCTTGCCCATGAGGAACTGGATGTCGTCGATCAGGAGACAATCGAGGCTGCGGTACTTGGCGCGGAATTCTTTCATGCGCTCAAACCGGATGGCGTCGATGAACTCGTTGATGAAGCGCTCGCTGGGAACATAAGCCACGCGCGCCTGAGGATTATTCTTCGTGATCTGCCGGGCGATGGAATGAAGAAGGTGCGTTTTCCCGAGCCCGACGCCGCCATAGATAAAGAGGGGATTATAAGTGCGCCCCGGTTCGCGCGCCACGGCTTCAGCGGCGGCTTCGGCGAAACGGTTAGACGGACCAACGATGAACGTGTCGAACGCGTATTTGCTGTCCGGTTTGAAATCCTCGGTGAAAAGCGAGCCCTTCACGGTTGAGATCGGCGTCGTGGGGCGGGACTCGATCGCGGGACGCATGGGGAGCGGCTCGATCACCGCGGAATCATCGGCCTGGATGTCAAACGCGAGACGGACGCCTCCGTCGGTGTTCTTTGAGAGAACTTCTTCGATGCGCGTCTGATAATGCGCCTTGATCCAGTCTGAGAAGAATCGGTTGGGAACGCGCAAAGCGAAAACGCCGCCTTCGAAACGGGCGGCCTTCAGGGGCTTGAGCCACAGATCGAACGTCTCGTCTTTCAACTCAGGCTTCAAATCAGCAAGGACACTCTCCCAGAGTTCGTCCTGCGTTTTGGTCGTAATCATGGCCCCTCGAGAGAGCAGAAAATTGTGTGGAGAGAAATTTGTGAGGAGGTCAGTGTAGGATAAGAGAACGGAAATGGTCAATCATTGTTGTCCGACGGAAAATCAGCAAGTTTGCGCTCACCGGAACCATTAGTTAAGATCCCCGTCCAATGAAACGCACGTATCAACCGAACAAACGGCGCCGGAAAAAGAAAATTGGTTTTCGCGCCCGCATGAGCACCGCGGGCGGACGGGGAGTCATCAGCCGTCGCCGCGCCAAAAAACGCCGCAAGCTGACCAACTAAGCACCCAGCAGAAAGCGCTGGGCCTTGCCAGTTCTCGCCGATCCTCGTCCGACCTCCGTTTGGTCTCGACGTCGAAGGGTACCGACTGCATGAAGGGTTTCGTTATCACCTTGCTCCGTTTCTATCAGGCCGCCCTCTCTCCTTATCTGGGCAGCCGATGCCGTTTTATGCCCAGCTGCTCTCACTACGCCGTTGCCGCCGTTCAGGACGAAGGCGCGTTTCATGGCACACTGACCGCGATCCGGCGACTCCTGCGTTGCCACCCCCTCTCCCGCGGCGGTTTTGATCCTTACAACTCCGGAACCCTATAAATATGAAGAACAACAATCTCAACACCATCTTCGCGGTCATTTTCCTGTTCGGCTTCATCTTCTTCTGGCAGACCTTCGTCATGAGCCGTTACGGCGCCCCGAAGAAAACGGAGTCCGTGGCCGCCGACAAGGCGGCCGATGACGTGATCCGCGACGCGCAGTTGTCCGGCGTCGCGCCGAGCGGCACCCGAACCGCCGCCACGGATGGCGACGCCATCGTCTCTCTGGCCGCGGAGAACAACGAAGTAATCCTGCTCGCGCGCGGCGGCCGCGTCGGCTCCTGGCACCTGAAAGAAAAAGACCACTGGCTTGAAATGCTCCTGCAGGAAAAGCTGCGCACAACGTCGCCGCTCGAAATGTTCCCTGACCTCGTCTATGCGACCGAGAAGAAGTCTCCGTCCCAGGCCGTTTTCACGGCGAAACATCCCGCCGGCTTCGAGATCACCAAGACGCTTTCGCTTTTGGCCAAACCGCCGTTTCACACGGTGTCCGTCGAGATCAAGAACCCCACCGACCACGAAATCATGGTCGACACCATGCTCGCCTGGGGCAGCGGCCTCGACAAACACCCGGTGGGCGCGCCGTATGAGAAAAACACGGTTGTCGCCGAGAACGGCGCGGTCGCTCTCGGACAACGGCGCATGACGTGGCATCCCGGCGTGATCTTCGGGCGCAGCGTGGACCGCACCGACACCGGAACGTTCCAGTGGGTCGGCGTGGCCAACCATCATTTTCTGGCCGCGCTCGTCGCGCCGGAGGGTTCAACCATCCCGGACATCCGCGTCGCCCTCAGCCGAAAAATGCCGCCGGTTGCCGGCGCCATCATCTCAGGGCGAATCGCTCCCGGCGAAACGCTTCGTCGCGAA
>JBBRXR010000336.1:0-2933 GCA_038238485.1 Elusimicrobiota bacterium
GACGCTGACGGCCTTGATGTCGTCGGGCACGATGAAGGCGCGGTCGTCGCCGGCCGCCACGGCCTGCGCGGCGCGGCGAAGCGCGAGGGTGCCGCGCGGGCTGAGGCCCAGATCGATCAAAGCGGATTCGCGGGTGGCGCGCGCGAGGTCGACCATGTAGCGATCGAGGCTGGCGTCGACGGCGACGGCCCGGATGCGCTCGACTTCGGCGGCGACTTCCTCCGCCGTGCCGACGGCGGTCAGCGCGGAAACTTTGGGGACCGAACTGTCACCTCGAAGGATGGAAGCTTCTGTTTCCGCCGACGGATAGCCCAGGCTCAAGCGCATCATGAAACGGTCGAGCTGGGATTCCGGCAGCGGGAATGTGCCGTGGTGCTCGTGCGGGTTCTGCGTGGCGATGACGAAAAACGGGCGGGGCAGGGGATGCGTGTGGTTGTCGATCGACACCTTGCGCTCCTGCATGGCTTCAAGCAGCGCGCTCTGCGTCTTCGGCGACGCGCGATTGATTTCATCGGCAAGGACGACGTTGTGAAAAACAGGCCCGGGCTTGAAGTGGAACGCCTGCGACGCGACATCGTAAACCGACACGCCGAGGAGATCAGACGGCATGAGATCGCTCGTGAACTGGATGCGCTGAAATGAACCGCCGATGGAACGCGCGAGGGCCAGCGCGAGCGTGGTTTTGCCCACGCCGGGAATGTCTTCAATGAGCAGGTGCCCCTCTCCGAGAAGACAGGCGACCGCCAGACGGACGGCTTCCGGTTTCCCGAGGAGAATGGACTGCACGTTGCGGATGATGCGTTGGGAAAGGCTCATGCGACAAAAGGAGCTTAACAGCCGAACGCCGCGAAAACAACGTGCAATTCGTGATGGATTCCCGGCCGGAGTGGAAAGACATATCATCCCGTTCATGAACATCTTCCAGGCTCTGGTTTATGGCGTCGTCCAAGGTTTAACCGAATTTCTTCCCGTCTCGAGCTCCGCGCACTTGATTCTCGTGCCGATCTTCACCGGCTGGCCCGATCCGGGGCTCGCCTTCGACGTCGCCCTCCACTGGGGCACGCTCGCCGCCGTGTTCATCTATTTCCGCAAAGACATCACCGGCCTGATCCTCGGCGCGGTGGGCGCACTGACGGGAGGTCGGGCCCCCGAAAACATGCTCCCCTGGAAAATCGCCGTGGCCACCGTGCCGGGCGCGCTCTTCGGGTTTGCCTTCGAGCACCAGGCCGAAACGGTGTTCCGGTCGCCCTGGATCATGGTCGGCACGCTTTCCATCATGGCCGTCGCCCTGTTCTACGCCGACCGCGTCGGCAAAAAGAACCTGCACCTCGAAGACATTACGTGGACCCGGGCCATCATTGTCGGTACCGTGCAGGCGTTCGCGCTGATCCCCGGCGTCTCGCGATCCGGCATCACGATCACGGCGGGCCTCCTGCTCGGACTCGAGCGGACCGCCGCCGTTCGCTTCTCCTTCTTTCTGGCGATGCCCATCACCGCCGGCGCCGGAATCCTGAAGAGCTCCTATCTCATCCACAATCTGGGCGTTCCCGCCATCTGGGTGGCCGTGCTCACTTCCGCGGTGGCCGGCATTCTTGCCACGCATGTGCTCATCACTTACGTTCGCACACGCTCCTTCACGCCTTTCGTCGTCTACCGCATCGCCCTCGCCGCGGTTCTGGCCGCCACCCTCCTCTCCCGGGCATAAAAAACCCGGCCCGCGCGTAACGCGGACCGGGGGTGTTTCAGGAGGCGAAGGCAAACTCCGGGCTGGTTTAAGCCAGGGCTTCGGCCAACTCTTTGCGGTCGTGGAATCCGACCAGTTGGCGAACCGGCTTTCCGCCCTTGAAAACAATAAGGTTCGGGATGCTCTGCACGCCGAACTCCTGCGCCAGCTCCGGCTCCTCGTCGACGTTCACTTTCCCGACCACCGCGCCCGTGGACGCGAGGGCCTCGAGCTCCGGCGCGATCGCCCGGCAGGGGCCGCACCAGGGCGCCCAGAAATCCACCAGCACGGGCTGGGTCGCCGACCTGACTTCCTGGAAGAAATTCTCTTTTTTAAACTCTTTCACCTGTCCCATGGCACGCTCTCCTTCAAATCGTTGATGCTTTCCGACGAGAGATCCAACACGGCGCCCCCGGTGAAGTTCCTCGCGCGGGCCACGGGGGCTTTTTGGTATCGTTTTTCCCTATGAAACGACTAATTTCCGCCGCCGTCGTCGTCCTGTTTACCGTCAACGCCGCGTTCGCCGCGAACAATCCCTTTAAAGTGTCCGATGAGCTTGATGGGCGTATCCGCGCGGGCCTGAACGCCCTCTACAACCTCGAATTCGACGACGCCGAGAAGATCTTCAACGAGATCAAGCCTCAGGCCGAAGAACACCCGATGGTGGCCTTTGGCCTTACTTCCGTGCATTGGTGGCGCCTTTCGGTCTATGTCCTCGAGAACGATCCCGAGGAAAGCGCGGCGTTTCTCAAATCCGTCGAGGAATGCATCCGCGTTTCCAAGGCCATGGTGGACCGGGGCGACAAGACGGGCGAAGGTTACCTGTGCCTGGGCGGCGCCGAAGGCCTGCTTGGCCGGTGGCAGGCCGCCAACCGCAAATGGATGCCCGCCTACTTCAAGGGCAAGGGCGCCTACAAGCACCTGCGCAGCGCCTTAAAAGTGAACCCGCAGATGTACGACGCGAACATGGGCCTCGGCATTTTCGATTATTACGTCGCCACGCTGCCGTCCTTCGTGCGTGTCCTGGCGTTCGTTGGCCAGACCGGCGATAAACAGAAAGGCCTGGACGAACTCCAGACGGGCGGCAGCAACGGGACGTACGCCCGCACGCCGTCCCTCCTTTTCCTCGTCAACATTTACTCCTCGCTCGAAAACCAGCCGGACAAAACCTTCGCGCTGCTCGCCGAACTCAAGAAGGAATACCCGAAGA
>JBBRXR010000337.1:0-2932 GCA_038238485.1 Elusimicrobiota bacterium
AAGAATTTCCCCGCGGCGCCCTCTTCGCCATTCATGCGAGCTTCAAGCTTGTCATGGCGCTCCCCGTCGGTCCGGGTCGTCGCCGCGATGGTTTCTCGGAGCAGGTGCGCGTCGGTAAGCAGGCTCAGTCCTTCGCGCGTCGCGCCGCTGGCCTTGGCACCGTTCACGAGGATGGTGAGCGCCGCGCGAAGTTCGCGGACACCCACGCCGTCGGTGAGACCGGCACCGTTAACGCTCTCGGCGCTGCTCCGCTTCACTTCGAGGGCAAGCGCCACGCGATAGGCGTCTCTGATCTGAGTTTTCTCAAGCGAACGAAGCGTCGCGCGCTCGATCAGATTCGGCTCGCGTCCCTGCGACAGAATTTTGATGCGGGCGGAAAGGAGGTTGTTGGTGGAACGGCGGTAGCCCGGGTCAGCGAGGAGCGCGCCCTGCAGCGTTGACGCGTCGACCGTCGCCGGATCGGCGATCCATTTCTTTCTCAACGCGAGCGATTCGGTGAGCGGTGCGTCGAACGGCGTAAAATCCCGCGCCGCCTTCCCGTCGCCCGCAACCAGCGACACGATCTCGTCAGCTTTGCCCTCTTCGCCCGCTCGAACGCGTAGTGTTAGCTCACCGGAACCGGCCGCGGCCCGGATCAGGTTCTGGACTTCCGTTGGAAGCGATTTGACCGCGGCCCACGCGCCGACGGTCTCGGCCGGGCCGCGCATCTCGAAATAGGTTTCTATTTTCGAAGAACCGGGACGTCGGACCGAAATCTCGGCGACACCCGCGTTTTCCGTCCGGTACTCGACGCCGAGGTTCCCGCGATCGACCACGATGACGCCTTCGCGACCGTCTAGGGCCAGCGGATGGTCGGTCGGAAGAATGCCCGCTGAAACTTCCATCTCGCCGGTGGGCCGCAGGGTAATGGCGGTCTTCG
This sequence comes from Elusimicrobiota bacterium, assembly GCA_038238485.1. GTDB lineage: Bacteria > Elusimicrobiota > Elusimicrobia > F11 > F11 > JBBRXR01. Next base: position 920 of record JBBRXR010000337.1, read on the forward strand.
TGAGACCGTCAGCAATGATGCCATCGGCGCCGTCGAGCTTGAGCGCCCGCATCGCCGAGAAAACCGTCGCCGCTTCGTCACCATGAAGACCGCGGACCGCTTCGGCCGCCACGACGGGCGAGGGCGCCGTGCGGGCGATGTCAGCGAGCTTCGCACCCTGCGTTTTCGGATCGAGCGCCCGAACGCCCAGGACCGCGGCCTCCTGGGCCGTATTGGCGTCCAGATTAATGGCGCGCTTCCCCAATCCGGGAACCTCGATTTCGACGACGTGGCCTTCTCCCGGCTTCGCCTCGAGGGCGGCCGCCTGGATGCGCGGATCGAGCGCGAGCACACCGCGTGCCTGCTGAACGAGCGCGTCACCATTCTCGCGAAGAACCTGAGGTGTCGCCCCATCCGGCGCAACGCGAATGATGCGAGGCTTGCCGTCGGCGTCGTTGATCGTAAAAGCTGGGCTCAAGGAGCCGTTCGCGTTGGCGTCCTGGATGCGGGAAGCGAGGATGATCGCTCGGTCCCGGGCTTCACCGCGGACGCCACCGGTGAGCCAGCGCAATGCCGCGGAATCCAGGAGACCGTTCGGCTTTCCGCCGTTTAAATCCGCCTGCAGACGACGGGCTTCAAAGGGAACGGCGGACGCCGGCGCGCTGGCTTTCCCGGCGAGCTCAAGCGCGAAGAGTTTTCCCGCGTCCTTCGGATCGGCGGCTTGAACTTTTCCTTCGTGGTCGAGAATCAGCTCGCCGGTATTGCCATCGCGCATCAGCCGAATGAGCCCAGCGCGTTCAGCCAGGATAGGGCTGGCGCGCTCCATGAGCCCGAACATCTGCATGTTGATGGGGCCCGTCACCGTGTACTGCAGAAGCGGATTCAAAAAGCTGAAGCGAGAAGATTCCGCGAGGCGCGAACCGAGGGCGTCGAGCCCCAGCGTCTCGGTGACGGTCGTTCCGGGCGTTCCGAACGAAAAAATCGGGTGATACTTCATACCGAATTCGAATGAGCTTCTCGCTTCGCCCAGAAGCGAGCTAAGCAGGCCCTGTTTTGGGTCCTTCCGTTGTTCGGGCGCGAGCATTCCATTCTCACGAAGGAACTGAACAGCCTGGGACATTCCGGGCAGGCGGGAATAAATGGGCTCAAGGAGGCGCATGACGACGGACGTCGTCGCGAGTCCGGCGCCGGCGGCGACGCGATCGAGCGTGTATGCGTTCAGGTACGACATGCTGATGTCGCCGCGGAGTCCACGCGCCTCGCCCTGGCCCGCCGCCACCGTTGGTAGATTCTGAACGGCCTTCAGGGAACGCCCGCCGAAAAATCCAATAAACGCGCCCTGGCCCACCGACTGCTGCCAGTGGTCAAAGAATCCGCGGCCGCCGGCGACATTCCCAAGGCCGTTGTACGCGAGCGCTCCCACGGCGCCGACGCTCATGTAACGCAGATTCTTCACGAAAGGAATCTGCGAAAGGCCCGCGGTGAGCCGGAAGGCGCCAAGCCCGGCGGTTCCGGCGGCGGCGCCCTTTCCGAACGAGTCAACGACGTCGACGCCGTTGTGCACGTTGCCCGTCAGCGCATCATAGGTCAGCGATGCGGTGCCGCCGAGCGCGGCGACGGTGGCGTACTGCTTCCACGCCACTTCACCTTCCCGCGCGCCGTTGGCGGCCGCTTTTCCAAAGCCAAGCCATTCCGCGGCCTTTTCCGCTTTGCCCGCCTGGCCAAGCAGCTTGCCGCCGATCGCCGGCGCGATGATCGGGAATTCGCTCAGCGCGACGCTGAAGGCAGCGTCGGCCGTCTTCCCCAGAGTTTGCCCGTTCGTGAAACCGGCGAGGCCGTTCTCCGCCCATGAATCGGCGGCGCCGTACGTCTTTCCGAAAGCTTCGTGGCGCATGTAGACCATCGCGCCTTTGGCGACCACGGTCTTGCCCGCGTTCCACAGGCGGCCGGCGGTTCCGACGGTTTGCGCACCTTCAACCGTCCGGCCGGCCACGTTTGCGGCTTCCGCCGTTCGCTCCGCGGCGACGGCCAGCT
>JBBRXR010000338.1:0-2931 GCA_038238485.1 Elusimicrobiota bacterium
CACGCTGCTCTCGCTGAACTGACGGCGCGGTTTAACCGCGGTCTTTGTGCAGGTCCTTGTTCAGGTGCTTGTAGGGCGGGTCGACCGGCTTGTCGTCGGTCATGGGCACTTTCTCTCCGGCGGGCAGGGAACGGTCCTTGTTCAGCTCTCCATCAAACAAACCTTTGTGCTTTTTCGCCGGGGCCGGCTTGGCTTCCGCCGGCGCCGTCTTTTTGGCGCTGGCCGGCTGGATGGCAGTGGCGCCGCCGTTGCCGGCGTTCAGGCCTGATTTCTTCTCAATGGGCGTGGCGGCCGTGGAGCCTTCGAATTTTTTATTGGCGTTGGGCGCGGACGAACCGTCCGCGAACAGCGGGGCGGCGGTGAGCAGGGCGGTGAAAATGGCGAGGGTGGACGTCTTCATAAAACGGGTCTCCTTGGACTGATTGGGCGAGCCCCGAGTCTAGCTGTGCGCGAAGGCAGTGAAAAGGCGCTTCCCCGAGCCCGGGAAAGCGCCTTTTGCCTGAGGCCAGGTGGGCTGGGTTTAGTGGGACGGGTGTTCCTTTTCCCAGTCGGCTTTGGCCTTATCTTTGTCGGCCTGGATCTTGTAGGCCGCATCGTTGGCGGATTTTTTCACGCGCCGGGCGCCGTTTTTGGCCTTGTGGCCCGCCTGCTTCGTGTTTTTTTCGATTGTTTCACCCTTTTCGTGGGCGCCGTTCTTGACGTCTGTCGGCGTCACGTCGGCGCGCAGCACGGGGGCGGCGACGCTGGTGGCGATGAGGGCGAGAGCGGCGAGGGTCAACATTTTCTTCATCTTGGATTCTCCCTTTCTGAATTGGCCCGAAGGCCTTCCTTTCTCTACGGGCCGCGCCGTCAAATTATCGATGATCGTGCCAACTTTCTACTGGACGACGGTCGTTGGTTCGGCGGCGGGGTGCCTCTTTTCCCAGTCGGCCTTGGCTTTGTTCTTCTGGGCTTGAATCTTTTCCGCGGCGTCGTTGCACGCGTCTTTGGCCTGCTTCGCGGCGCTTTTGGCCTTGCGGGCGGCCTGGCGCGTGTTCTTTTCAATCGTCTGCCGTTTTTCTTCGGCGCCCCGCTTCACATCCGCCGGGGTGATGCCGTCGTTACCGGTGGCCTGCACCGGAACGGCGGCCGCGGCGGCCATGGTGAGAACGGCAGCGAAGAGGTTCACTATTTTCTTCATACAATCCACTACGCATTGACGGGCCGATCTTCGCGCTAGCGCCGTTAACGCGCGCGTTCATGCGTATGAATAACACGGGCAGCTCTGCCCAACTTTAAATTCAGGAGTCTCAACATGAAGAAATTCGCAATTGCTTTGGTGGCGGGTGTGATGATGGCGACGGGTGTCCGCATGGCGCAGGCCGGCGGCGGGGAATGTCCGATGTGCTCCGCGCACATGGATGCCGGCAAGAAGGCCGATCACATGGCCGTCATGCTCGACTTGAACGACAAGCAGAAAGCCGCCGTGAAGGACCTGGTCGAAGCCAAGATGAAGAAGATGAAGCCGGCCATGGAGCAGATGGAAGCGACCGCCAAGGCCGCGCATGAAGAGTTCGAGGCGGGCCTGAAGAAAATCCTCTCCCCCAAGCAATTGGCCAAGCGCGAGAAGATGGAAGACATGGAAGAGGCCGAAGAGAAAGGGGAGTGCGCGCACTAACCCTCTCAGCCTGACCGATCCGTTCCAGAACGGAAAAGAAGCCGGGCCCGCGGGAAACCGCGGCGCCCGGCTTTGTTTTGGCATGGGGAAAACGCGCGGCCGGAGGTAGGCTTTCTTCATGCGGAAGCTGGTGATGGGCATGGAAGAGCGCGATTCGCTCGCGGCGGCGTTAAAAGAGCTGTCGTATTTCTCGAACGCCTCGATCGAGGACCTGGGACGCGTGGTCGCGGCCACGCATCTCTATGCCATCGAAAAAGGGCGCAAAACCGTCTTCAAGAAAGGCCACATCGGCGACGCGCTCTACATCATCCACAAGGGCGCGGTGGAGATCATCCGGCCACATTTCCCGTCGCCCCGCCGCCCGATCGCCCGGCTCGGCCCCGGCGACGCGTTCGGCGAGATGGCCCTGCTCAACCACCCCTACCGCGTGGCGTCGGCGATCACCGACGGTTACACGGAACTCTTTGTCCTGCTCAGCCCCGACTTCGCGGAGATTTTCCGCGCCAACCCCGAACCCCTCAAGATCCTTCGCCGCCACACCGTTCGCCGCGGCCGCGTCGCCACCTAACCCCGCCCTCCTTTATCTTTCGAGACAACTCGACTTCCACCGGATTCCGGTTAAATTAACGGAGCTGTTCGACCACTCCGATTAAAGGAAGGCACCTTCATCATGGAAATATTGTCCCTCGTTCTCGCGAACCTCTGGATCCTGGGCATCATCGCGGCCCTCGTCCTGATTCTTCCGTCGTTCCGCGTCATCGGCCCCACGGAAGTCGGGTTGGTCGTGAAAAGATTTTCCTTTAACGCCCTCAAGAACGACAACCCGATCGGCCTCGGTGGAGAAGCCGGTTACCAGGGCGACCTGCTGATGCCCGGCCTCCGGTGGAAATTCTGGGTGGTCTACGAGGTCCAGAAGTTTCCCTGGGTGCAGGTTCCCGCCGGCGAGATCGGCGTGGTGATCGCCCAGGTCGGACAGCCGCTGCCCATCGGCGCGAAGTCCGCCGTGTACAAAAAGCAGTTCCAGAATTTCACCGACCTCAAGAACTTCATCGACAACGGCGGGCAGAAGGGCGTTCAGCGTCCCGTCCTGCCTCCCGGCACGCTGCTTCCCATTCACCCGGTCGCGTTCCTCGTGCTGACGAAGAACCGGATTTACGGTCTTCCCGTCTCACCTGATCTGCAGAAACTCTCCGGCCCCGACGGCAAGATCAACCCGGCGTCGTTCGGGCTCACGCCGCAGCACCTGGAGCTGGTTCGCATCATGCCGCAGCCGC
>JBBRXR010000339.1:0-2929 GCA_038238485.1 Elusimicrobiota bacterium
CCCATTCGCGGTTCTCCGAGATCTGCTTCGGCGACGATTTCACCGCTTTTCCCTGAAGGACCGTTCGCTGGCCCGACACGTGGAGCGCTTCCTCTTCGCCCGCGCGAACATGCACGCGGTTAACGTGCCCATCGGGATTGAGGAACTCCCATCGGTACGAGTTCGGCGGCTTGAACCAAACTTCCACGTCCTCGCTCTTCGTGGAGGCGCCGAACCAATGGCTCACCGTCATATGGCCGCGATAAGTGAAAGAGGGGGGGCTGAATGCGTTTCGAAGAAGGGCCACGGCCTCGGGACCAGACGGCTCCGCGGCAAGGGACATCGCGGGAAGGAGCGCCGCGAGGAAGAAGAGGGACCGTTTAATCTTGCTCTCGGTAGAAGGAAGCCAGCCTGGCCGAATAGTTCGACTGCGAGATGTCCGGGTGCGGAACGAGCGATTCGCCCTGGTACTTGCTGTGGGCAACGAGGAGCGAATCGAGGTCAACAAAGTCAGCGGGGCCCGGGCGATTGACGAAAAACACCGTCGATACCAGGGCGACACCGGCGAAGACGCTGGCGGGCCACCAGAGGGTGCGGGGAACGAGCCAGGTGCGCGCGCGCTCAGCCCAGCCCAGGCGCGGTGCTTCGAGATGACGCAGCCGCGCCAGGAGCGCGGCGGGCGCAGGACGTTTGGGCAGGCGGCTGTACCGAATCTTGATTTCCTGAAAGCGGCCCATTTCCGCGGCGCAGGTGGGGCAAGCCTCGAGGTGAAATTGTGCTTCATCGCGCGCGTGGTCGGTGAGGACGCCATCGATGTACGCGGTGAAGGTTTCGCCTGTGATGTGTTCGTTCATAAATTGGCACCCAGCTTCCGATGAGGATTCTCTAATATGCGTCTCAGCAAAATTCTCGCCTGGTGGATTCTTGAGCAGACCGTTCCCACCGGAATGTCCATCACGGTCGCGATTTCCTCGTAGGGCATTTCCTCGATGTCGGCCATCACGATCACCGACCGATAATGAATCGGAAGCCGGCTCAGCGCGCCCTGAAGGATCCGCTCCTCTTCCGAGCGGATCAGTCCGTCGGGCGGATTCTCGTCTTTCCCCGGAAGAATTGACTCCCACTGCGCGTTCTCGTCGGCCGGCGGCGGCGAATCAAGGGACACATTGTGCCGGTGATCGTAACGCCGCACGGAATCCAGAAAAACGTTGTGAAGGATTCGGTTCACCCACGCTCCCAGCGGCCGCGCCGGATCATACCGGTCGCGGTGCGCGAAGGCGCGCGTGAGCGCCTCCTGGACCAGGTCCTGCGCGTCCTGATCGTTCCCGGCGAGGCGCAGCGCGAAATGATACGCCTTGTCGGCGCACCTCAATAGCAGGGTGTTGAAATCCAGGCCCCCCACCGGCGCCGGCGTCGGATCTGATGGATCCATGGTCTCGTCTCTATTTACTCGCTTCGGATGGGTTTCTTCGAACAAAACGAGCCTATAAATTCAGACCGCCGCCCCACCGACTTTTGACAGCGGGCGCCTTGGATGCGACGATGCGCGCTATGTCCCGTCGGAACTGGAGTCCTGTGATAGCCGGGGTGGCGCTGGCGATGCCGATCGCCCACATCGCCAGGGCGGAGTCGTATCTCACCGAGAGCGCGGCCGGGCCTCTCCTTCTTCCCGGCGTTAAGCTCAGTGCGGGCTGGGCGGACCTCACACCCGCGCAGGCTGCCGCCATCGCGAAAAAATCAGGGGAGCGCGTGCTCAACACGCATGTACGCGTCTGGTGGGGACCCGCCGGGGAAGCGATGTTCATCGACCAGGTGGTCGGCAAGCATGAGTTGATCACATACGCCATGGCCGTCGACGCCGGCGGGAAAGTGGCCGGCGTCGAGATCCTGGAGTACCGCGAAACCTTCGGCTATGAGATACGCCAGCCGCGGTGGCGCCACCAGTTCGTCGGGAAAACCGCCGCCGACCCGGTGCGCATCGGGAAGGACATCCAAAATATCAGCGGCGCCACCCTGTCGTCGCTTCACGTGACCAGCGGCGTGCGCCGCCTCCTCGATACCTATGACGTCCTCAAAGCGAAGTCGTAAGCGCGTTCGCCCGCTCCTGGGCACCCTGGTCGAAATCGACTTGAAAGACCCACGCCCCCTGGGGCCTCTCGATAACGCGATCAGCGCCGCCTTCGACGCCATCGCGGATGTCGACCGACTGATGAGCTTCCACCGCGCCGACAGCGACCTCTCGCGCCTCAACCGTGCCCGGCCAGGCGACTTCGTTTCGATCGATCCCCTGACGCTTGCGGTCCTCCGGGCTTCCAATGATCTTTTCGACGCATCCGACGGCGCTTTCGATCTTCGCTGCGGGCAGGCCCTCGTCGACTGGGACTTTCTTCCTCCGGTCTCCCGGTCCCCCGCAGGCCGCGCCAATGGCGCCGCGTCCCCGATCGAATTTTCCGGCGACCGCGTGCGAAAGACCGGCGCGTGGACGCTCGATCTCGGCGGCATCGCGAAAGGGTTCGCCGTCGACCGCGCTGTCGCCGTTCTCGAGGAGCGCGGCGTGCGCGCCGGCCTGGTGAACGCCGGAGGCGACCTCCGCGCCTTCGGCGCGGAGCGGTGGAACGTCGCCGTTCGGCATCCCCGTTTTCCGTCGCGTCCGTTGTCGTGCCTTTCGCTCGCGTTCGGCGCGGTTGCCACGTCGGGCGTCTATTTTTCCCGCACGCGGGTGGGGAAAAGGTGGGTGTCTCCCTTGGTGCGCGTGCACGACGGCGCGCCATTCCTGAAAGCCCACAGCGTGACGGTGCTCTCCGAATCCTGCATGATGGCCGATGCGCTGACGAAGGTCGTGTCGCTGGCCCCCGCGCGGGCGGCGGCGGTGCTGGAAAAGTTCAACGCGCGCGCGTTCCTCATCACGTCGCGGGGAACGATCTCTTCGATCCACTAGGAACCATGCACC
>JBBRXR010000340.1:0-2925 GCA_038238485.1 Elusimicrobiota bacterium
GATGGAAGGCGAGTTGCCGGTGAGATGGGTCACGAACGAACGCAGAACGCTGTCGCGCTCGACCGTGACAAGCGCGTCACCCGCGATCGGAGTCTTGACCAGAATCGTCGCGGTCTGGCCGGGCTCGTAGCTGTCTTTATCGGTCGCGAGATCGATCGCGTACGGGTTGCGATAATTCCAAACGTTCTCGCCCCGGCCCGCGACCTCGAAGTTGAGCGAGGTCAGAACATCATGGCCTTGCGCGTCCTTTCCGGTGGCTTCGAGCAGATATTCTCCCGGCTTTCCTGTGACCACATCGGTCACCGTGGCAGCGATCGGTTTTCGATCGGCCCCGAGGCCGGGCGTGATGGAAAGTTCGCGTTCCCAAATGACGTCGAGCTGCGCCTTGCTGTCGAATTCCGTCGTGTCCCCCGCGGTCGCGAGACGGTTCGTCTGCCACGTAATGCGTTTCAATCGCACCGTCGATTTTACTGGCGCGGCCAACGGCTTGCCCTCAGGCGTGACCGCGATGAGCTGAATGTCCAGCGGCGTACCTTCCTTAAAGACCGTGTCCAGCCGCCGGAACCCGAGATAAAAATCCGAGCTGTGCTGCACAAACGCGCGTGACTCTGAAACCGTTTGCTGGCTGAGATCGGTAACCTCACAAAGCAGCTTGGCCGCGCGCGGCTGGGGCGCTTTTGGGTTGATCGGCAACGCCGTGACGACCTTCGCCATGCCACTGGCATCGACGGCCGCTTCACCCTGCGCATTGAACTGCGAAATGCGATCGAGCGCGCGGTTCAACCGGAAATCTTCGACGGCATTGCAAAAGGAGTAGTTCTCCAGGCCTGGCGGGTTGAAGACATCGTCTCGCGCCACGAGCGACCAGGTGAACTTTGCTTTTACGAGCGGTGCGCCCATGAAATATTTTGCGGCAACCGCGAGATCGAGTTGCGCCGATCCGGTGGTAGCCGGCGGCGCGGGAATCAAAATCTCGAACGCGTTTGGACGATATTGCTGGACTTGGAAATTGCCGTTGCCCGAGAGGTGATCGCCTTCCTCTCCTTCCGCCGTGACCCGGTATTTACCGAGCGTCTCCGCCGGAAGTTTGATCTCGGCCGCGAAGGAACCGAATTCCGAAAGCGTAATCTCTTCGCTGAAAATCTCGCGATCTTTCGCATCGGTCGCCTTGACCTTGAGCTTCTTGCCCGCCGGCAGGGTCGATTTTTCCTCGCCCAGATTGCGGGCGAAACCTTTGAGATGAACGACGTCGCCCGGTTTATAAACTCCGCGCTCCGAGAAGAGCAAAACTGACTTCAATTCCTCTTCGCCGTCGCCGCTCTCCGTGACGCCGAGACGAAAGAGCGGGACCACCGTGTCGTAATTCTCGACCGCGATGAGATGACCGTCGCCCTCGAGATCCGCGAAAAGCCAGCGCGCGCCCTTCGCGTCGGGAAGGTTCGCGTTGCCGTCCTTGTCGGTCACTGCGTCGTCGCCCTTCCGTTTTTGCTCCTGGTCGAGCAGATGAAGCTTCACGCCCGCCAGGCTCTGGCCTTTCTCGAGCGAAAACATGTGAACGGCGAGGTTGCCTTCCTTATCGCGTTTCCAAACGGCGCCAAGATCGGTGAGTTGAATAATCGCCTGCGTTCCAACGCGCTTGTGGCCGGGCGTTACCGGATCGATCGACTCCGCAGTCAGCAACACCGCCCCCGTTTTGTGTTCGCCGAGAATTTCGCCCCAGTTCAACGGCATCATTTCCGTCTGGTCCACCCCCGCCGAAGTTTTGAAATCCTGTTCCCAGATAATTTTCCCCGGCAACTTTTCCACATCGACCCGCTTGTAGTTTTCGTCGGGCGCCATGTCGTCCGTGTGTTCTTCGTAATGGTCGTAGGCCTTCACGGCCACCGAGGTGGTATCGCCGGTGAAGAGCCGCGCGGTCACGTGCAAGCGCGGCACGTTGATCGAGAGCAGACGAAACCGGTGCGTGCCGGCGAGGTGCTGGTGCGTGACGAAATTCTCGAAGTAAAGACGCGGTCCGACTTCCTTAAAGGAAATTTCCTTGGTCACGGCGCGATCAAGCTTGAACGGCTGGGCCGCCGGAAGTCCCGCCTTGAGCGCAACGTAATACTTAACCCCAAGTCCGAACTTGCCCCGCAAGGTGACGGTCTTGTCGTCGATCGTCGCCTTCATGTTTTCCGGCGCCGGGGCGATCGAAACCCACTGCAAAATGTTTTCGGGCGCGATGGCCAGGGTTTTCGAAAACTCGATGATCACGCGCCGGCCCGCGGTGCGATTGCTCTCGGCGGTGAGATTGCTGACCGCGAATGGCTTGACGGTGCCGATGCGAGTTTCATTCTTCACGGGCAGAGCGACTTTCCAGTCCGCGCCCGGCAAACCTGGGTCGATCACCAGCTTCCAATCTTTCCCCGGTGAAAGAGGCTGCGAGGGAGTCACGGCGAGAATATTGTTCCGCGGCGCAACCGCCTTCTTCTTCACATCCTGGAACGGGTCGTCTTCGCCGGAGTCCTGCGCGTCCGCCGGCGGCGGCAAAGGTTCCCCCCAGATGGCGAGCGACCGATCGTCACTCTGATAGACCAGGTCCGACGGCGCGGTCGTGAGTTGCTCGACGCGGGCTTCGACTTTCGCGCCTGACCCGTTGGTGTACCGGAAGAACTTCGCGCACGCTGCGGCCTTCACATTCGCGTTGAAGAGAACGCAATGACGCGGCAGGGCCGGCGCATCCTCCTCGTCAAAGCCTCCGGCCGAGGAGACGCCCTTCACGCGCATCGGGGGAGTCTCCGCGGTTTCCTTTAGGGTCGCGGTGACGGCGCGTCCGGCAGTGTCCTTTAATCCCGGACGCAGGGAAATCTGATATTTGGTCCCGATCGGAATCACTCCACGCGGCGTGAAGGTGCCGCTGCGCGAACTGAGCCAGATGAATTGACC
>JBBRXR010000341.1:0-2919 GCA_038238485.1 Elusimicrobiota bacterium
AGCTGCTGTTCGAACTGGCTCGTCTCGCAGGCATCGATCGTGAAGTGGCCCGAGTTGTGAGGGCGTGGCGCGAGCTCGTTGACGAGCAGCTTGCCGTCCTTGCGGAGGAACATCTCCACCGCCATCACGCCCACCACCTTTAGTTTCTCGAAAATCGCGCGCGCCATCTCCACGGCTTCTTTCTGAAGCGCCGGAGAAAGGGAGCTCGGGGACACGGTGACGTCGAGGATGTGGTTGCGGTGCGAATTCTCCACGGCACCGTAATGCACGAAACTTCCGTCGAGCCCGCGCGCGCCCACCACCGACACCTCGCATTCAAAATCCACGAAAGCTTCAATGACGCTTTCGGAGCCGCCCACTGACTGGAACGCCTCCTCCGCTTCCGATACCCCGTTCACGCGGCGCTGGCCTTTCCCGTCATAACCGAAGCCCGCCGACTTGAGCACGCAGGGCGTTCCGATCTTCTCGACGGCCGCGCGCGCTTCCCGAACGCTCTTGACGTGCGCGTAGGCCGGGATCGGAAAGCCGTTCATCGATAAAAATGTTTTCTCGCGGAGGCGGTGCTGCGTGATCTCGAGCACGTCGGGACGCGGCCGCACCAGCGCAAGCGCTTCCACGGCCCTGAGGGCCGTCACGGGGATGTTTTCAAACTCGAACGTCACGACCTTCACGTCGCGCGCAAACTGACGGAGCTTGTCGACGTCCTGGTAGGGCGCCTGCCACTCTTTGTCGGCCACCTGGCCGGTCGGCGTATCGGAATCGGGAGAAAAAGTGTGGACGCGGTAACCAAGTTGGCGGGCGGAAATGGCGAACATGCGCCCGAGCTGTCCGCTGCCGAGAACGCCGACAACGGAACCCGGGAGAATCGGCAAGGTCATGGGAGCTTGGTTTTGCGGACTTTGGATGTCTGGGCGTCGCGGAACCGGCGGAGCCGGGCGCGCAGGCGCGCGTCCCGCGTGGCGAGGATGGCCACGGACAGGAGGCCGGCGTTCGTGGCGCCCGGAACGCCGATGGCGAGCGTGCCGACCGGAATGCCGGCGGGCATCTGGGCGATCGAGAGAAGGGAATCGAGCCCCTTGAGCGCCTTCGATTCGACCGGCACACCGAGGACGGGAAGAATGGTCTGGGCCGCGGCCATCCCGGGCAGGTGGGCGGCGCCCCCCGCGCCAGCCACGATGATCTGCAGGCCGCGGCGTTCGGCGGAGCGGGCATAGGCGGCGAGCCATTGCGGCGTGCGATGGGCGGAAACGATGTTTTTCTCGTAGGGAACGCCGAACTGGTCGAACACCCCACACACATGCTGCATGGTGACCCAGTCCGAGGAGCTGCCCATAATGACGCCGACGATCGGTTTTCTCATGGCTGTTTGGAGATTTCTTTTAGCATTTTCCCTCCAAACCAAGAGACGGCGCTTGATCTGCCGCCCGGTTCGTAATAGAAAATGGATATGAAGCGCGCGCGCCCCCCAAAATCCCGCTCCGTAGCCGCCGATGGCCGGCGTCTGCTCCGTTTTCTGGCGGCGCATCGAGACCGCCTCTCCCCTCTTCTCATCCTGACCCACGACTATCCCGACCCCGATTCCATCGCCAGCGCGGTCGCACTCAAGTTCATCGCCGAGTCGGTCTTCAACATCCGGTGCACGGTGGCGCACGGCGGCGTGATCGGACGAACGGAGAACCGGGAAATGGTTTCGCGTCTGAAGATCCCGATCCGGCGCCTTCGCCCCGGCGAACTCACGCGGGCCGCCAACGTGGCGCTCGTCGACACGCAGCCCGCGTTCAACAACAATCCCTTTCCCCAGGACCGGCGCGCCGCGATCGTCATCGACCAGCACCGCTCCGACGTCGATCCCAAGGCCGAACTCTCGCTCGTCAATCTGGACTGCGGCGCAACGAGTGTGATTCTGGCGCAGGCGCTGTTCGCCTCTCGACGCGTCCCGCCGCCGCAGCTCGCCACGGCGCTCGCCTATGGAATTCTCACGGACACGCTGAATTTCTACCGGTCGCACGACCCCGCGGTGCTGCGCACCTATCTCCGTCTGCTGCCGCATTGCGATCTCGCCGTGCTCGCGAAAATCCAGAATCCGACGCGGTCGTCGAGGTTTTTCTCGACGCTCGCCCTCGGGATTCGCCTGGCCGTGAGCTGCCGCGACGTCATCGTCTCCCACCTCGGCGCCGTGGAAAATCCGGATCTGGTATCGCAGACCGCCGATTTCTTTTTAACCTACAAGAACGCCCGCTGGAGCCTGATCTCGGGCCGCTACCACGGACGGCTTTGCATGTCGCTGCGCACGACCGTCGACGGCGCGGAAGCCGGCGAGATCCTCCGCGACATCTGCGGCGACCGCGCGAGCGCGGGCGGCCACGGCGGCATCGCGGGCGGGAGCTTCGAAGTGGGGAAGTCGGCGGGAGAGGCGGCGTGGCGCGCGGAAGAGAACGGCCTGCTCGTTCGGCTGCTCGAGCGTCTCAAAATCGGCGCGCGCGTGCCGGTCCGGTTTCCTTTTCGCGATGATCACGGACGATGAACATGAATCCAAACATCCTTCAATTCTTCAAAGACGTCGGCCTGTCCGGCCTTACCGACATCGTCATCATGTCGGTCCTCGCCTACGCGCTGATCGTGTTCTTCAAGAGATCCAAGGCCTTCTTCGTCCTCGCCGGCATTCTGATCATCGGCATCATCTACCTGATCGCGCGCGAGTTCAACCTTCAGCTCGTCGCCGCGGTCTTCCAGGGTTTCTTCGCGGTCATCCTGATCGCGGTGATCGTCATCTTTCAGGAAGAGATCAAGCGCCTCTTCGAACGCGTAGCAACGTGGAGCCTGAACTCGCGAATGACCCAGCAGAAACCGGTCCGCTCATCGATGGAGGAAGTGGAGATCCTGGTGCGCACCGTCACCGACATGGCGGCCGACCGGATC
>JBBRXR010000342.1:0-2919 GCA_038238485.1 Elusimicrobiota bacterium
CGCTGGGAATTTTGGCGCTCAGCCCGTGCGGACGCGTTCTGTCGATCGACAGCCGGCGGCGCCGCGTCCGTCCGCTGCCGGCGCTCGAGGAGATGAGTCCGTTCGCCCGATGGCCGGTCCGCCTTCTGATCTGTTTCTTCGCGCTGGTCTATCTGTCGGCGGCCTATTACAAGTACCTCGCCGGCGGTCACGCCTGGCTGAACGGCTACACCCTTCAGTACTACCTTCTTCAGGATGGGCTTCGCTGGAAGTCGCCCGCGGGGCTGTGGCTCGCAGGCCAGCACGGTCTCGCCGTGGTCTCATCGGTGGTCACGGTTTTCTTTGAGGCCTTCTTCTTTCTTGTCGTGTTTTTTCCGGCGCTGCTCGCGGTGGCGTGGCCCATCGGGTTCGGCATGCACCTCGGGATTCTCACGCTGATGTCCGCGGGATTTTTTGAATATCTTCTTCTCTACCTCGCACTGCTGCCGTGGTCGGCGGTTTTGCGCTGGGCGCGCGATCAGCGCGGAGCCGGGCGGCCCCAAACAAGGTGATCGATGATCGTCGCGGCGCACTCTGGCGCGGCGAGCACCGAAACGCGCGATCCCGGATCGAGATACCGCTCGCATTGAAGGAGATCGTCGGGCGATAAGAGCGGGCGGACGCGCTCGCGCAGCCGCGCCACGTGGGCCTCGAGGAACGCCCGCGTCGGCGCGTCGAAGGGCCCGGTTCGGTCCCAGGAGAAGGTGCGCGACCCTTCGGTTCGCAGGCCCGCTGACTCGAAAAGGGCCGGGAGCTCGCGCCCGACGTAAAATTTCTCCACGTTCCGGCTTTTCCCGGTCAGCGCGTGAAACTCCGCCGTGATAAGCCGGAGCTCGATGGCCGGCGGCCAGGGAAGAAGAACGTGATGAAGGGTGTCGTTTTCAAGAATGGCCACCACGCCGCCCGGGCGTGTCACGCGCGCCATCTCGCTTAACGCGGCCTGCGGCTCTGGGAAACTGTAAAGACTCTGCGCGCACCAGACGACATCAAACGCCGCGTCGCCGAAGGGAAGTCCTTCGATTTTCCCCTGAATAAATTTCACGCGTTCGGCGGCGGGGCTGGTCGCGAGTCTTTGCCGCGCCACCTGCAGGTAGTCAGTAGAGACATCCACACCCGTCAACGTTCCCGCGCTTCCCAGCCGTTCCGCCCATAGCCCGGAGAAAAAGCCATCCCCGCATCCCACGTCCAGCACCGACGGCGCATCCGGCATCGGCACCTCCGACACGACGTGCCGAAGTTCACGCTCGAACGCCCGATGATAAGACTCGAGCAACGGTTCATAAGCGGGAAGCGTGGCCATGCCTTCCTTACGGATCAATTTACCGAGAATTGATGACGAGTTGATTCGAATCCTCCGGCCTTCCGCCTACACTGCCCACCTCAGTTTGTCGCTAACGACTTCTCCCGTTGGCCTGGAGGCCAGCCATGCAGTTGATCCGTCGCTTGTCGTCCGTCGTCGTTCCCGCCGCGCTCCTCACGGCCATTCTCAATCCCTCCTCGCTTCTTCGCGCGGAAAATGAAGCCATCGGTTTCGCACTGACGGCGCCGTCGAAGCCCGTCAGCTCCGGAGCGGCGGACAGCCTGCTGTTCACCGGATCGTTTCAGTACCAGGTTCCCATTGAAGTGCCACCCGGCGTGGCGGGAATGCAGCCCGCCGTCGTGCTCCGCTACGTTTCTGGCTTGGGCAACGGGTGGCTTGGCGTGGGGTGGGACCTGTCATTCGGCTCCATCGAGCGATCCACGAGAAACGGGCCGCCGCGTTACGACGACACGGACACGATGGTCTCGATGGTGTCCGGCCAGGCGCAGGAATTGGTGAGACAAGGGGACGGCACGTACCGCGCTCAGATTGAAGGAGGGTTCCAGCGATTCACGCGGTCGGGCGACAGCTGGATCGTTCTCGATAAAGTCGGCAATAAATTTTTCTACGGAAGCGCGGCCGCGAGTCGCGTCGGACCTGCCGCAGGGACGGCCGTGTGGGCGCTCGACCGAGTCGAGGACCGCAACGGCAACGCTTACGAAGTCACCTACCGGACCGACGGCGGCCAGCTTTATCCCGACGCCATCCTCTACACGACGAACCGTGCCGGGCTCGTGGGCGACCGGAAGGTCACTTTCGTCTCAACCGTGCGGCCCGATCCCTTTACCACCTCCCGATTTGGATACAAGCAGACCAACGCGCGCGTCCTGACGCACGTCATCACGAGCGTGAACAAGGCGGGAACCTGGGAGGTCGTACGAGACTATTTCGTCGGGTACCTTACTCCGTCAGGAAAAACCCGCCTCACCGTTTCGTCGGTTTATATTGGAGGTGCTCTCAACGGAAACTCTTTATTGCTGACGCCGACCCTCTTCTCGTATCCGGCTTCCGGGACGTCATGGAGCGTGCAGGCGGCGGGGAGTCCGTTTCAGCTCCCCGAATATATCCTGTCGAACTGGGCGGACAACGGCGTGCGTTTTGTTGAGCTGAACGGCGACGGCCGCCCCGACTTCATTCAATCAATCGATTCCCGCCATGTCGCCTACCTCAACACGCCGACGGGCTGGCAGGAAGCGCCCGCCTGGGAACCCGACATGCCGGTCATCCTGACCAATCAGGCGGGGGTTCGAGACAACGGGGTGCGCGCCGTGGATCTCAACGGCGACGGACTGACGGATCTCATTCAGTCGCATGTCTACGATGGGGTCCGGTTCCGGCACGCGTGGTTGAATAACGGAAGCGGATGGACCGCGGCGGACGCCACCTGGGCGCTGCCGACGTCACCGGAAATCGTCGCGACGGTGGGAGAAGGAGGCGGAAGTCCCTTCTCCAGAGACAACGGCGTTCAGTTTGCCGACATGAACGGAGACGGTCGTCCCGACGTGGTGCAGTCCGTATTCTTCGGGGGGAGCAACTCGGGC
>JBBRXR010000343.1:0-2909 GCA_038238485.1 Elusimicrobiota bacterium
GATCTCACTGAGTCGGGCGATCTGCATATTAATGAAACCCACCCCCTTGATCCCGGACAGGCATCGGACCTGCGCCATCGCGTGCAAGCTGGCGACATCCTGCTCGCCAACCGCGGCACCCGCATGACCGCCGCCCTCGTGCCGGAGGGACTCGACGCAGTCGCTGGAGGTCAGTTATTCGTCATTCGTCCGCGTATCCCGCTGATTTTGCCCGCCTACCTCCATACTTTCCTCAATCTCCAGACTACCCAGGATCATCTGCGCTCCCACGCCCGGGGCACTTACGTCCAGACCCTTTCCATCGCCATCCTCCGTTCACTGCCCGTGCCGCTTCAATCCTTGGAAACCCAGGAAAAGGTCGCCAGCCTCAGCGAGCTTGTTGCCACCGAGCGCCAACTCGTCGCCGAACTCACCCGCAAGCGTGCGAAACTCATCGAATCCGCCCTGAACCGCGCCTTTTCGTCCATTCCGATTCACATTTCCTGACCCCTTCCATGGCCAAAATCAACCAATCCGAAATCAATGACGTCGCCTGGCGCGCCTGCGACACCTTCCGTGGCGTCGTCGATGCTGAGAACTACCGGAACTACATCCTCGTGATGCTTTTCTGGAAATATGTCTCTGATGTGTGGCGCGACCACCGCGACGCCTATTTGAAGGAATACAAGGGCGACAACGCCCGCGTCGCCCGCCGTCTTTCCCGTGAACGATTCCAACTCCCCGATGGCTGCGATTTTTACAGCGTCCACGCTCTGCGCGATAAGACCGACATCGGGGAGCGAATGAATATCGCCCTCGCCGGCATTGAGGAGGCGAACAAGGCGAAGCTCGAAGGCGTCTTCCGCGAGGTGGATTTCAATTCCGAGTCCAAGCTCGGCCAGACCCGCGACCGGAACACCAAGCTCAAGCTCCTGCTGGAAGACTTCGCGTCTCCCAAGCTCGACCTCCGGCCCTCCGTCGTTGGCGAGGAGGATGTCATCGGTAACGTCTATGAGTACCTGCTGGAGCGCTTCGCTTCGGATGCCGGGAAAAAGGCCGGCGAGTTTTACACACCAGGCCAGGTTTCGGCGCTGTTAGCCAGGTTGCTCGCTCCGAAGAAGGGGAACACCATCTGCGATCCCACCTGCGGCTCCGGCTCCTTGCTCATCAAGGTCGGTCGTCAGGCGGACGAACGCGATTTCGCGCTATTCGGGCAGGAAATGAATGGCACCACCCACGCGCTTTGCCGGATGAACATGTTCCTCCACGGCATGGACAACTTCCGCATCGAGTGGGGCGATGTGCTGAGAAATCCGCGCCTCATTGAGGGCGATCATCTGATGAAGTTCGACATCGTCGTCGCCAATCCGCCCTTCTCCCTCGACAAGTGGGGTTACGACGAAGCCGAGGCCGATCCCTTCCACCGCTACTATCGCGGCCGTCCGCCGAAATCCAAAGGCGACTGGGCCTTCATCACCCACATGATAGAAACCGCCCGCGAGGGCACCGGCAGGGTGGGGGTGGTCGTGCCGCATGGCGTGTTGTTCCGTGGTGCCGCCGAGGGCCGCATTCGCCAGAATCTCATTCAGGAAAATCTGCTGGAAGCCGTCATCGGCCTACCCGCGAACCTCTTCTTCGGCACCGGCATCCCCGCCGCCATTCTCATTTTCAACAAGGGTAAAACCCACGGCGACGTGCTCTTCGTCGACGCCTCCCGCGAGTTCAAGGACGCGAAAAACCAGAACGTCCTCACCGACGCGCACCTCGATAAAATCACCGCCACCTACCGCGCCTTCCAGACCGTCGAGAAATACGCCTACCGCGCCACCCCACAGGAGCTCGCCGACAACGATTTCAACCTCAACATCCCTCGCTACGTCGATACCTTCGTGGAGGAAGCCGAGATCGACCTCAAGGCGGTGAAGGAGGAAATCAAAACCTTGGAAACCCAACTTGCCGCCGTAAGAGCAGAAATGGAGAACCACCTCTTGGATCTCGGAATTTTTTAAGCGGAAAACGTCATGAAAAACAACTGGACTTCTCGGATTGAGTATTTTATTTGTCTTTCATGAAAAAGCTCGATGAAAAATTGCTCAACGAGGCCCTGCGGCTTCTTGCTGAATTTTTCGAAACTCAGCCCCCTCAGCACTTTGTCGTTTGTGGAGGATCATCCTTGCTTGCTCTGGGTCTGGTCAGACGAACCACCACCCGCGACGTTGATGTTCTTGCCCGAGTCGAAGGCGACCACCTGATCACCGCCAAACCCCTTCCCGAGTGGATTTTTGAGGCCATCCGGAAGGTCGGCCGGGATCTCGATCTGATGGAAAACTGGTTCAATACCGGTCCTTCGGACGACAGTTTCTTCAAATTCGGTCTTCCAGAGGGAATCGAAGACCGGCTGACCGCGGTGGATTACGGGAACAAACTCCGCATCAGCTACATCAGCCGTTACGACCAAATTCATTTCAAACTCTACGCCGCCGCCGACTCAGACCAAGGCCGCCACTATCAGGACCTTCAGGATCTGAAGCCGACACCTGAAGAACTCCTCGCCGCCGCCCGCTGGACCCGCAATCAGGATCCTTCCGAAGGGTTCCGCTTCCTGCTGGGCGGAGTATTCAAAGCCATGGGACATGGACAACTCATTGACCAACTTTAGAAGCCAGCTCATCGAGCGGCTTCTCCAATTTCTCTGGCGCCAGTGGTCCGCACTCGGCGTCGCCGGACATGCGCGCACCGATGACCCCTGGATCGTCGATCCGGAGGCTCTGCTACTTTTTTCCACCACCGTCGCCAGACACGACGCACGCCTGTTTGATGAAATCCTCGACTGGCTTCATACCAACGGTGCTTGGATCAACCTCCAGCGTCTGGGTAGCATCCAGAAAGAGGAGGGCCTCGGTGACCCCGGCATACTCGCCGCCATTGCC
>JBBRXR010000344.1:0-2868 GCA_038238485.1 Elusimicrobiota bacterium
GGCCGAACACCGAGATGTCGCGGCCGTTGTTGCCGCCGGCGTTTTCGCCGTTGCGTCCGGCGGGGACGCGCACTTCGATGCCGTTGTCGTTGGCGCGGACGTTCGCAAGGCGGAGCGTCGCGGTGTCGCGGGCGCCATCGGTGCGAATGACAAAGAAGTTGGTGTTGCGGAAGGCCGCGGGCAGCATCGCGGCCAACGCGGCTCCCACGAGGTTCGCTTTGTCGGCGCGGACTTCGAGGCCGTTCGCCGTCACGCGGGCATCGACGCGCTCGGTGCCGACGATGAGCGTGACGTTATCGCCGACGTTGAGGCGGCGGTTGCCGACGGTGAAGACAGTATTGCCGGCGGCGTCGACCTGCGTCTGGAGCGCGCGCGGCGCCTGGCCATCGCGCGTCTGCACAAGAAGGACGTTGGCCGCGCGAAGGGCGGCGGGCAGCGCGCGGCGATCGAACGGCGCCTGAACAAAGGGCAGCGCCTGGCCGCGGTTGTCGGCCGCGGCGGCCGCGGCGGGAACGCCGACGGGAGCGCGGGCGGCCGGCGCGGCGGGCTGATCGAGATTGGCGACGCCGTTGTTGTTCACGGCCGGTTCCGCCGCCAGCGCGATCGCCGTGATGCCGGTCTCGTCCGGTTCCTGGGCATGGACTTCCACGACGCCGATGTTCTCGGCGCGCAGACCCGAGAGCTGGTCGGGCGACAGATTAAAGAAGACGGTGGCGCGGTTGCCGCCGACGGTGCCGGGAACGGTGATGGTGTTCTCTCCACGGTCGTTGGGTTCATTGAGACGGAAGAACACCGTTACGGATTCGCCCGCCTGAGCCGGAATGCGCAACGAATTGAACGGAACGGTCAGCTCGCCGGCCGCCAGATTGAGGCGCGCGCCCGCGCCCAGGCGAACCTCACCGGGGCCCGCGCCCGTGGGCGACACGCCGTCCGCGCGGGCCTGCGGGCTGTTGAGCGACGGAGAAACCGGGTTGGCCGAGCGGGCATCGCGCGTCGGCTGGTTCGACGGCTCAGGGGCCAAGGCGATGGCGCTGATTCCATTTTCATCCGGCTGATCGGCATGGACCTCGACCAGGTTCACGTTCGACTGTGTCACCGCATCGCTTTGTTCGGGCGAGAGAATGAACGTGAGGACCGTGCGGTTCTGACTGACGACTGCCGGAGCGTAGAAGGAGGTTTCGCCGTGTGACGTCGGCGAGTTAAGCGTGATGCGGACCGAGACGGTCTCGCGGTCGTGGCCCGGGATGCGCAGGCCATCCGACGGGACGTAAAGGGCGCCGGCGCGGGCGAAAAGCACCGAGTTGCCGCCCAGTCGCACTTCGTTGGGGCGGTCCGCGCTCACCGCGACTGGTGCGGCGCGCGGGACTTCGGCGTTGTGCTCGAGCGGCAGCACCGTGGGCAGTTCGCCGTCGGCAGCGGCGTGATAGGTGTAGTCGGCGGTCTGGCCCACCGGGTGGACGTTGTCCCCCAGCGCCACAACAAGCGCATCGGCAAGCTCATTGGCCAGCGAACCCGGCACGGCCACCGAAACGGGCGTGAGGATGCTGGCGAGGTCGAAGCCGTGGCTCTGGTCCCCGCCGTCGACGTCGTTGGCGTTCGCACTGCGGTTGGGATCGTTTCGGTCCGTCATGTTGGCGCGCGCGGATCGCGTATCGGTGCGCGCGGTCGGACGTCCGGCCTCCGCCGCCGCCGGGCCCTGCACCTCACGGTCCATCGCGTTCACCTGACGGTCGCTGTTCGGCTGCGCGCCCACCGCTTCCTTCGCGTGGCTCTCGCCATTGGTGTCGTGGGCGACGAAATTCGGCTGTTCCTGGTGCGGGTCCTCGAACCAGTTGAACCATTCGTCGTCGAACCACTCGAAGGTGTCGTCGCTGGCATCGTAATCTTCCTGTTCGGCGGGGTCGAGCGCGTCGTCCCAATCGCCTTCGGTCACTTCGCTCAGGTAGAAACCTTCTGCCGGCTCCCATCCCGCATCGCGCATCTGCCGTCCAGGCAGGTAATGCGTGATGTCATAAGGACCATTGTTCCACGGGTTCGCCGGACCGGCGCCGCCGCCAAACGGCTGCGCCACGCCGGGAAGCATGATGAAGTTCGGGTTGCCGTACCACATGATCAGGTCCCAGTTGTGGTTACGGATGTTCGTTCCGCCCTTGTCGCCCTGCGGGAAACCGATTGGCGGGTTGCCGTTGATGCCGAGCGCGCCCCAGTAAATTTCGTCGCCCAGACCCGGCAGGCTGTAGTCGTCTTTATTGAACTTGAAGCGGCTCGTGCCCTGCACGTAGCGCGTCATGATGCCGGGCAGCGTGAGCTCGGTGGTGAACGCGATGTGGGTGACCCACGTGCCGGACTCACGAACGTGCCAGAGCTCGTTATGTGCTTCCATTAATTCTTCATCGAGCGGCGTGGCGCCGAAGCCGTCCTTGTTGTCCGGGTCCGGGTCGACATCGCCCTTGAGTTTGCCGTGTCCGTCGGGACCGATGGCGCCTTCACCGAACGGGTCGAACATGCGGCGCACGAACTGTTCAATGTGCGTGTAGGTGTAGAACTCCGATTCTTTGTTGAAATACTCGTCGATCTGGCCCTTCACCTTCGGCCAGGCCGTCTGCTCGGTGGAAAAGTGGACCTTGCTCTGCGTCTGCGTGATGCGGCTCGTGCGGTCGCCGTCGAACTGCATGTCTTCCTGCTTCTTCAGGCGCATGTAATCGCCCTGGAAAACGTTGCCCTTCGCCTTTTCCTTTTCCTTCCAGCCGATGTACTCCATGAAATAGCTCTTCATGTCGTTCTCGCCGTCTCCGCCGACGTTGACGCTCCACACTTCCTGGTAGTCGACCGTAATGGGATCTTTGCCGTTGGGGTTGGCGTTGCTCA
>JBBRXR010000345.1:0-2863 GCA_038238485.1 Elusimicrobiota bacterium
CGCCGGGCAGCTTCAGCGCGCGGACTTCGTCTTTGGTGCGTTCGACGAGCGCGCTGGTCTTTTCCGGAGACGTCTGCGGCATCAGCAGCGCGAAGCGGCCGCTGCCCTGATACGAAAGCACGTCGGACTTACGCTTGATTTTCGAGACGGTGCGGATCACCTGGTCGATGAGCTGGCGCGAGCCTTCGGTGCCCAGCGACGAGCGGTAGCTGTCGTAATCGTTGATGTCGATGTAGAGGAGGCTCAACGCCGCCTTGTAGCGGTTCGATGCATGCACTTCCTGGTTCACGCGCTCGCGGAAAA
Organism: Elusimicrobiota bacterium; assembly: GCA_038238485.1. Taxonomy (GTDB): domain Bacteria; phylum Elusimicrobiota; class Elusimicrobia; order F11; family F11; genus JBBRXR01. The sequence continues at coordinate 304 of JBBRXR010000345.1, forward strand.
CAGTGCGTTCGCCCGTCACCTCGCCCTGCTTGAGGAGGGCCGCGTTGTCGAGCGAGCGGTTTACGAGGTCGGCGATGAAAGCGAAGTTGTTGAGCGTGTACGGCGTGAGGCGGACGAGCGGCATGGATTCGAGCAGCAGCGCGCCGGCAACGTTGCCCTGCACCATGATCGGCGCGGCGGCGAGGAAGCGCACGCCCGTCGAGAAAGATTCGACGTCCTTGACCGAAACGACCTTCGTGGTCTGACGGAGCTGGGCGAAGGGCGTGGCGTCTTTTGAGACCGTCGACGGATTTGGCGTTCCATCGCGGCCGGCCTGGTAGCGGCGCCAGAAGCGATTCTTGCTGCGGTCGTACCAGTAAAGCGAGCACTGCTCGGCGCCCAGGATCTTGAGGGTGAGCGGCGCCACCGTCTCGAGGATCTTCGATTCATCGGCGGAAAAGAGGTCGGGCGCGGCGGCGTGGATCTCGGTGAGCTGCACGTCGCCGAAGCGGATCCATTCCTGGAGTTCTTTGTTGGCGATCGCGAGGCGGTCTTTCTCGTCGGTGGAGGCCTTGAGCGCGAGGTCGAGTTCCGCGGCCCGCTCCCGATGATGGCGCAGCGCGCGCTGATACAGTTCACCCGCCTCGCCGAAGAAAAGGCCCGCGAGGAGGAGCGCGGCGACGTTCTGCGCGTCGGGGCGCTCGAGAAGCGACGTCCACGGGAAACCGGCGGCGCCGAGTTGCGCCGTGTAGATGATGTTCACCAGCAGGACCGTCATGAGCGCTTCACGGAAGCCGTAGAAAAGTCCGATCAGTGCGATGGGGAGAAGATAAGGATGAATGGCCCAGCTTCGGAAGGCCGGATCGTGGCGAAACCACAGCAGGTTAATGCCGGCGAGAATCGCCGCGATGACGAGCGCGTCGAGTGCGCTGCTCCATCGAAATTTTCGCTGGTTGCTCATGTCGTCCATCCTTGAGGCGCGATGATTAAGGGAGGGGAAAAAGTCGCTGAGAAACTCGGCCGGATTATACCACACCTATCGTTCTGAACTCGTGAAAACCATTCGCATTCAATACGAACGAGACGAATAAGCATTCGAAATGAAAGGAACGGATCGTTTTTGCAACTCGATTCCGCTTTACCCCCCGCCCGGCACTGAAAAGAGACCTTTGGCGAGGATTTGAAGGATGTCGAGCGCCAGCACCGCCGAAAGGAAAATGTTGAAGGCGCGCACCACAGGAATGCGGCGTCCCGCGAAGGGGAGCACCGCGTCGCGCCCGATCGCATCGCTCGCGACCGCCGCGGTGAACATGAACGGAAGGAACAAGGCGAGCGCGAAGCGCGGACCCGGCGCGATGGGGACGTAGAACGCGCACAGAAGGAAGCCGCCGATGAAAAAGAGGACCGTGAATGCGACGGTGAACGGATGGGCGGCGGCCTCGCGCGCGGCCTCCCGCCGTTTCCAGACGAGAAGAAGCGCCAGTAACAGCAGATAACCCATCGCGTATTCGAAGTATCCGAACGACATCGCGGCGACGAGTATTGTTTCCACCGCACCGAGCCCAAAGCGCTTTCCAATCTGGCCCGCCGAATGAGTGGAGAGGTAGCGCCCGGGGCCCATGCGTTCCGACGACGGGAGTTCAAACAGGGAGAGCCCGGCTTCATCAATTCGTTGCCGATGCGCCTTCACGTCGGCCCACGAATCGTGCCAGACGTTGAAGCTGGAGTTCACGTTGTAAAAAAAACTGCCGAACATCTTCCGGTTCGTGACCAGGTACGGCCGGAGCGCGATCAGGAACACCGTCGCGGATATCGCGAGGGCGATGATCGCGCGGCGGGCGCGCTCGGGATTTTTCAGACGGAAGAAGTCCGCCGCTCGAATGGCGAGAAACAGGAGGTAGAGGGCGAACACGGGAAGGTTCGACGCTTTCGACAGCCACGCCAGCGACGAGAAAAGACCGACGGAAAACGCCGCGAGCCACGACTGCCGCGCGACCGCGTCCCTCATGAAAAGAAAGGCCAGGAACGACAGCGTGTAATAAAGAAGATCGGCCTGACAGTAAGGCGCCTTGAACAGGAAGACGGTAAACATCGTGATGAGGAAAATGTTGAGGGCGGCGTGGGTGGGCAGCCGCCACCAGAGGACAACGAAAAGAACCGCGAGGAGCGCGACAGAGAGTCCGATGGAGACCGATTTGGCTTTCTCGAAAAACGACGCCGGTTCCTGCTCGGGCGTGGCGAACCATGACAGGTAGAACGGATACAGCGGCATCTGGTTGCGATTGGTGACGACCGCGTAATTGGTGGATCTCATCGCGATGGCTTCGCTCAGCACGGGACCCTGGTCCCACCCGTCCGGATAAATATTGAGGCGACGGGCGTGGGCGTGTGTTCCCCACAGGTACGCCGCGCCTGCGGCGAGGAGAAGGGCGGCGACGGCAAGGGCGCGTGTGTGTTTCACCGCGGGCATCATAGGAAATCGAACTATAATCCGTTGGTGACGACGGTCTTCATATCCGGCTCGACCGGCTACCTGGGGCGTCCTCTGGCTGAGACGCTCGCCGCGCGCGGCCATGAGGTC
>JBBRXR010000346.1:0-2856 GCA_038238485.1 Elusimicrobiota bacterium
CCGCCGCGCTGCTGGACCTGGGACAGCAGGTCTGGATCCGTCAGACGGAAAATATCCGCGATCGCGCGCAGGCCGATGAACTCTCCCGCGCGGCGCTCGGCGGGGCGATCGTGGTGATCGGCGCGTATCGTTACGAAGCCGCCACCCCGGAGGCCCTGGAGCAGTGGTCAGGGGAAGCGCCCCTGGCAGTGCTCGACGACCGCGCCGTCGGCGAGTCAAGTTCAGAAGTTCACATTCGTTCGGCCCAGGCGATGTTCAATCTCAACAGCCTTCTGGTGGGTTCGAACGCCAGCGTCGAAGATCTGGCCATCTTCCGGCGGCTTCTCGTCTCCGTCGGGCTCAACGCGGAGCTCAGCGACGCCGTACTCGACTGGATCGACGCGGATGATGACCGGCGGCCCAACGGGGCTGAGGACCGGGAGTACCTGGGACAGCAAGATGGCCACCGCGCAGCCAATCGGCCGTTTGAAAGCGTCGACGAGCTCATTGAAGTTCGTGGATTCACGCCGGATGCGCTCGCAAAGATCCGACCGTTCCTTTCGGCGCTGCCGGAGTCGACGGTGATCGACGTCAATGCCGCTCCCTTGCCGGTCCTGGCCGCCCTTTTTACACAAACGACGTCCGAGCTCACCCAGCGACTGGAGCGCGCGCGCAAGGAAGGTCCGTTCCGCGACGCATTTGATTTTCGTGTTCGAGCCGGCGTTCCGCCGGCGGGAGTCGGCACGTACGGCTTCCGAAGCCGGTATTTTTTCGTCCGCGCCGATGGCCGTGTCAACCGCGCTCGACGAAAGACGGACTCGCTGGTGTTCTGCCCGCCCGCCTTCGGGGTGGGCCGTGTGATCTGGAGAGCCGATGTCTTCTGATTCCCTATCTCATTTCAGCGCGCTGATGCAGACCTCCCGCGCCAAAGTGCGTCGCTGGACGGCCGGTTCTCGGGCGCGCCACGCGCCTGATGCCACGCCGGCGCACGTGACGATCCTGATGGCGGATGAAAACGGCCCGTTCCAATGGTGGTCGATGGCCGATGGCCGGCGACAGGAAGGAGAAACGCGCACCTTTTCCGATTTTCCGTCCGAACTTCGCGGGTTGCCGGTTCACCTGTGGACGCCCGCGAGGGCCACGACAATTTGGTTGGTAACTTCTCCGAGTCAGGACGCGAAGAAGATAAGGAAGGCCTTGCCATTCATGCTCGAGGAATCAACCTTGGACGAACCCGAAAATCTCCACTTCGCTTACGCATCTCACTCCGGCGGCGCATTGACGGTCGCCGTCACGGCGCGCGCCGCGCTGCGTCGCTGGCTGAGCCGTCTCAACGAGGCCGGGTTCGAGGTCGTCAGCGCGGCTCCGGTCTCCCTCGGTCTCATCTGCGAGCCGCCGCTGTCAGGCTCCGTCGCTTTTTTTGGCGAGCGCTGTTGCGCGCGTACATCCGAAACCAATGCATTTTCCTGCAGCGCCGCCAGCGACACGCCTCCGCCCGAGTTGGTCGCCCATCTCTCCGAAGCCGCCCGGCAAGGCGTGCCCCTCCGTCGATTGACGCTCCAGAAGGCACCCGCGGGTTTGGATAAAAAGAAGTGGGAAAATATTCTCGGCGTCGAACTCGATGTGAGACCCGGCGTCTCTTTGCGACCATCCGCTCCTCTCAATCTTCTACAGGGCGAGTTTGCTCCTGCCGCGGCATGGAAAAAATATTTCGAAGCCTGGCGACCTTTCGTGACCGTTGTGGCCTTGTGGCTGGCAGGGTCGGCCCTGGTCAACGGCTGGGACGTGGCTCGCCTCTCATCGGAAAAACGGAAGGCCCAGAAAGAGTCGACACAGCTCTTTCGCAATCTTTTCCCGGAGGCGACCGTCATCGTCGATCCGGCCCTTCAATTGAAACGGAATCTCGAAGCCCTGCGTGCCCAGGCCGGCGCGCTCCACACGAACGACTTTCTCCTGCTCACGGCGTCGCTGGCTCCCGCCATGGCGTCGCAAGCGGGCAGCGTCATTAAAAAGCTCGATTACGATGAGGGCGCGCTGACGGCCACGGTATCCGTTCCTGATTTCCGAAGCCTTGAGTTGCTGAAAGCGTCGATCGAGAAATCGTTGGCAGCCGAGTGGCTCGGCGCGGAAGGACACGGCGGGTCCGTCGAGGCGCGTTTTCGCCTTCGAGAGGCCAGCCGATGAAGATGTTCGGATTCGTGATTTCAGGAAATTCGATTTCCCCCTCCGTTCGAATTCTCGTCGCGATCGTCCTGATGGTCGGGATCTCGACCAAGTTGGCCGTTCGTGCCGGCTCCCTTCGCGCGTCGAAGGTGGTTCAAGAGCAGAGACTCATGGAGATGAGACGGGACGCGCAGGAAATTCTTCTCCTCCGGTCCACGGGCGTCACCGCGAAGGCCGTTGATCCGACGTCTCTGGGCGAACTCGAGCGCTCCGCGGAGGCCAGCGGACTTCGCTCTCAAATGACATCCATGACCCAGAACGGCGCCGACGGGCTGGTCGTGACGCTGCAGGGCGCCTCGTTTAACCGTGTGGTGGCGTGGTTGGATGATCTTCGCCTCACCAAAGGTGTCCGCGTTCAGCGGGCGTCATTGGAAAGCGCTCCTGAGACCGGCACCGTGAGCGCCCGGTTGGTACTACAGTGATGCGCGCCATGATGCCGGATATCGGGTGGCTGATCAGTGGGGTCGCGTTTTACTTCATGTTCCTTTTTGTCTCGGCGCCGGCCACCTTGCTGTCCCGCGGCCTGACGCGCGTGGTCGGAGGTCAGGCTATTTTATCCGAATGCGCCGGTACGCTTTGGCAGGGCACCGGAACGCTCACCGTGTTCGGATCGGATTCCACCGGGGTCTCGCTGCGCACCCGTTGGGCGGTCCG
>JBBRXR010000347.1:0-2843 GCA_038238485.1 Elusimicrobiota bacterium
CCGGAGGCCGCCGCCCGAGGCGGCCTGGAGGCGCCGCATCCAGGAGGAAAGGGACGTTTCAACTTTGACCGCTTCCTGGGGCGCCATGCGAAGCACGGGATGGGGAGCGGTCAGGCCGGCGAGCCAGAGGTCGGCCGCGGTGCGGGGCAGCGGACGCGCGAACGTTCCGCCGCTCGCGGCCGAGCGCACTTCTCCGTCGATCACGCTCACGAGGAAACTTTTAAGCAGCGTCGCCGCGTCGGTGTGCGCCGTCCCGGTCTTCGGGTCCATCGTCGACGAGAAGCACGAGGGCGGCAAGGCCTGCGTCAGCGCGAGGACCTTGTCCGCGATTCCGGGCGCGTCGAGGAGCGGGCGCCACACGGCGCGGGCGACGCCGAGCGGCCGCTCGATCGCGGGAAGAAAATATTCGCCGAGGAGAATCTCGCGCGCGAGGCGCGCGGCGGCCTGCCAGAAGCGAAGGTCATCGGACAACAGCAGGCCGCCGGCCTTCAACGCGTCATCGCTCAAGGAGAGAAGCCAGCCCACAATGCCGCGCAGGTCGACAGCCAGTCCCTCGACGCGCCAGAAACCAAAGCCCGTCGCGGTGTCGGGCTGCGCGAAGGCGGCGCGCAGGAGTTCGTGCGACGCCAACGGAGCGCTGTCCGTCGATGGGATCACGAGACGCCGGCCCGAGGGTTCCGCGTGCCGGAGGCCGGGAAGTCGGCGCAGCAGTTCCGTGGGCGACGCCGCGAACGGGTGGACACGGCGGATTCCCAGGCCCAGGTCGGCCTTCAATGACGGTCGCTCCGCTTCCGCCCACAAAAGCAGGCTGCCCGCCTGACTCTCATCCGCGGGGGGAAGCCAGACAGCATGAAGGATCATCAGGGGAGACGAGGGGGCCGACTTCGTCGAAAGCGCGGAGGGGTGTTCAGAAGGCATGAAAGGGCATTTTAATACAAAGGCCGATGAGGCGGGGGCGCTCGACGGGTCCAAGTTGGTAAGATGGCGCCCCATGATCCGAAACTTTCTGGCCCGGCTTTTCGCCCGGCTGTTGGCGCGCCTTCGCAAACAAGACCCGCAGGCCCGCAACACGCGCTGGCCCACCCGAGAGCAGATTCTCCTGCTCCCCCCGTTCGACGCGCTTGGATTCGACGACATCGTCGAGGTGGCCAACGCCGCCGACGCGCACCGCGCCCGGCAGGAGTTGATGACGGCCGGCGTGGTGGGGTTCGACACCGAGTCCAAACCCACTTTCCAGAAAGGGCACGTGTCGACCGGCCCGCACGTCGCGCAGTTCTCGACGATGGACAAGGCCTACGTGTTCATGCTGCACGACGCGGAAAGCCGCAAGGCGACCTGCGACCTGATCGCGTCCAAGACGCTCAAGAAGGTCGGCTTCGGTCTCGGCGACGACTTGAAGCGCATTCCCATCAAGCTCGGCGTCCAGCCGCATTCGGTGCTCGATCTCGAAACGCTCTACCGCGAGAAGGGCCACGGTCGCGGCGTGGGCGTGAAAGTGGCGGTGGCCATCTCGCTCAAGCGCCGTTTCATGAAGTCGAAGAAGGCGAGCACGTCCAACTGGGCGTCTCATCGCCTCACCGATAAGCAGCTTCTCTACGCCGCCAACGACGCCTACGCGGCCATCTGCGTTTTTCACGCGATGGCCTCCCGCTGACGCGTCAGCGCGCCGTCGCGACCTCGCGCATCAGCGCGCTGTTGAACGCCACCGACAAATCGCTTCTCACCTGTAAGATATCCTCAATCTGATTCGTCCAGACGCGTAGCTCGAATTCGAAGCCGCCGGCGCCGAGTTTTGTGGCGACGGCCTGCGGGGGCGGGGTCTTCGAAATGCGCGGGTCCGCCGCGGCCACGTCCTTGAGCAATCCGACGACATGCTGCGGGTCTGTTCCGGCGGGAACGATGACGGGGATCTGCACAATCCGCTGACGGCTTCCGAACGTCCAGTTGATGACGCGGTCAGAGATGAGCTTTCCGTTGGGAAGGATCACCTGCGAGCCGTTGCCCGTGCGCAGCACGGTCGCGCGAATGCCGATGCGCTCGATGACGCCGGTGGCGTCATCCATCTGGATCACGTCCCCCACCTTGATCGGCCGCTCGAAGAGAAGGATCAGGCCCGACGCGAAGTTGTTCAGAATGTTTTGCATGCCGAAGCCGAGACCCACGCCGAAGGCGCTGACCAGAATGGTGAACTTCGTCATGTCGAAGCCCAGCGCGGCCACCGCCATCAGAAACCCGCCGACGAGGATGCCGTAGTGCAGCGACTTGGAGATGGCGTACGGTAGCCCGGGCGCGAGCTCGAAATGGGAATAAATGTCCTGCTCCAGGAGAAAGCGTATCGCGCGAGAGATCAGGACCGACGCCCAGATCGTGACGACGAAGGCGACGATGTGCCCGAGCGACAGGGAGATCGCGCCCATGACGAGCGGCGTGGTCATCACCACGGTGCTCCAGCGCCAGAGCAATTCGTCCACCGCGAGGTTCCGCGCCGCCAGATAGAACCACAGGGCGTAGCCCGCCCAGCGAAACGTGATCACGCCCCGGCGCCAGATGGCGCCGCGATGGGCCTTTGAGGCGCGCAGGAGGCTCAACGGCGGAAGCCGGAGCGCCGCCATTGTCAGCACCGCCAGGATGCGCACGGCCGCAAAAATCAGAACGGCCGCGTAAGCGCTGGCGAGCGTGGCGTTGCCCAGCAGCGTGGCCAGGCTGAGGTAGCCCAGAACGTTGCCCACAAGGGCGATCACGAGGGCGATGGCCGCGAGGCGCACGCCGAAGTAGAGCCGCCGCTGGCGAACGCCGGTGCGTCCGGTCGTCCCCGTCGCGCGCAGCCGCTTCATCAGCCAGAA
>JBBRXR010000348.1:0-2834 GCA_038238485.1 Elusimicrobiota bacterium
TCGCGGTCTTCGCGCCGCTCTTGATCCTCGCCCTGCCGATCTATGACACGGTGCTCGTTTCCATCTGCCGGTTGCGTCGCGGAATGTCGCCCTTCGTGGGATCGAAAGATCACTTCCCGCTCCGGCTCGAAGCGCTCGGTTGGAAACGGCCGGCGATCCTGACGTTTTCTCTCTGCGCCGCGGCGGCCCTGTGCGCCGCCGCGCTGGCGATCACGGAGATGCCCGACCGCCAGGCCGCGGTCGTCTATCTCGGCTGCGTCGTGATGCTCGGGGTGTTCACCCGCTATATCCTCAAGGTGAAAGTAAAGTGACGCGCGGCGCAAAGACCCTGATTCTCGGCGGCGGGCTCGCGGGTGTCTCCGCGGCCTACCATTCGAAAAAGAATTCCTTTCTTCTGGTCGAGCGCGAGAATGACGTGGGGGGAACCGCGCGCTCATTCAAAATCGGCGGCTTCACGTTCGATTTCACGGGACACCTTCTTCACCTGCACAACGATTACACGAAGAAGCTGATCCCGAAACTCCTCAACAACGATTTCTACACCTGCCACCGCGACACCTGGATCTTTTCGAAGGACGTCTATACCCGCTACCCGTTCCAGGCGTTCACGCACGGCCTTCCGCCCAAAGTTGTGTCCGAATGCGTGCTCGGTTTCCTCGACGCTTACATGAAGGGAATTTCGCCGGAGAAGCGCTCGCGCAATTTCCGGAGGTGGTGTTTCGAAGTGTTCGGCGACGGCATCGCCCGGCACTTCATGATCCCGTACAACGAGAAGCTTTACCAGACGAGCGCTTCGAACCTGACCACCGACTGGTGCGGTCCGTTCGTCCCGACGCCAGACCTGTCCGACGTCATTTCCGGCGCATTGGGTGCCAAGGACGCGAGCGGCTTCGGATACAACGCCACGTTTCTCTACCCGCGCACCGGCGGCATCCAGGCGCTGCCGACGGCGATGGCGAAGGGCCTCGAAGGCATTCTGACGGGCACCTCGATCAAGCGCGTCGACTGGCGGCGCCGCGAAGCCACCCTGTCGACCGGCGACGTCGTCGGCTACCGGAACATCATCAGCTCCATTCCGCTGCCCCAGCTTTTAAAAGTGATGCGGCCGCTCCCGCTGGCCGTCGCAAAGGCGGCGCGCGCTCTGCGCTGCGCGAGCCTGATGTGCGTTAACATCGGCGTTCAGCGCGCCAACATCTCGAAGAAGTCGTGGGTTTATTTCCCGGAGCCGGCGTATCCGTTCTACCGGATCGGCTTTCCGATGAACTTCACGCCTCACGTGGTACCGAAGGGCTGCAGCTCGATGTACGTGGAAGTGCCGATGAAGCTCGCCAACAAGCTGAGCCGGCCGGCCCTGCTTAAACAGATCCGGCGCGGCCTCGAGCGCGCGGGCGTGCTCAGGAAGTCCGACAAGCTGCCCGTGGTTCAATTTCTGCCGATCCGGTACGCCTACGTGATCTACGACGAGAACCGATCGCCCGCGCTGAAGACGATCTTCGAATTTCTCAAGAAGCACGGCGTTCAGACCATCGGCCGTTATGGCGCGTGGAAATACTCGTTCATGGAAGAGGCGATCCTGGACGGGAAGAAAGCCGCCGAGGCCGTCTAGGCCGGCATGGACTCCTCGCCTCTTCCGCCGCCGTCCGCGATCCGCCTGAAGGTGGCTCACGTCGTCACCATGCTCGAGCTCGGCGGCGCGCAGGGCAACACCATCCACACCGTGCGCCACCTCGACCAGAACCACTTCGACGCCCAGCTTTGGTGCGGCCGGGGGGGCTTCTGGGACGCCAGCGTCAAAACCGACCTCGGCCGCGACGGGCACCTTCGGTTCCTGTGCTGGCTGGTCCGGCCCATCCGACCGCTCTCCGATCTCCTCGCCGTTTTTGAAATGCAGGCCGCGTTCCGCCGCGAGCGGCCGGCCATCGTCCACACGCATTCTTCCAAGGCGGGAATCCTGGGCCGCATCGCCGCGCGGCTCGCCGGCGTGCCGATCATCATCCACACCTTCCACGGTTTCGGCTTCAACGATCGCCAATTCTTCCTCACCCGGTGGATCTACGTTTTTCTTGAACGCCGGGTCGCGGCGTATTGCGACCGCCTGATCTTCGTTTCCGAATCGAACTGGAAAATCGCGGAACGGCTCAAGATCGGCGACCGCAGCCGATACACCCTCATCCGCAGTGGGGTACCGCTCCAGCGCCTGGCCGAGGCGAAGCTGTCCGTTGATCGGGCAAAAACGCGCCGCGACCTGTCGCTTCCCGCCGACGCCGAAATCGTCATCACTCTCTCGGCGTTCAAACCGCAGAAAAACCTTTCTGATTTCGTCGACATGGCGGCCCGGGTAGCGGAGAAACGCCCGAATGCCCACTTCGTCATGATCGGCGACGGCGAGCAACGCGCGCACCTGGAAGGGTTGATCGCCGGAAAAAATCTCACCGACCGCTTTCGCCTGCCCGGGTGGATCACCGACCCCGCCCAGACACTTGCCGCCGCCAACGTTTTCGTTCTGACGTCCCTGTGGGAAGGGCTGCCGCGGGCGCTCGTGGAGGCCCTCGCGGTCGGCGTTCCCGCCGTTTGCTACCAGACGGACGGGGTCACAGACCTCCTGTCCAGCCCGGAGGAGCTTCGGCCCCAGGGCGACGTCGTCGGTCTCGCCTCGGCCATTCTTCGCCTTCTTTCCGACCCGGAAGAACGCCGCCAGCGCGTGGCGGCGCAGGGGCCGAAAGTAACCCGGGACTACGACATCTCGGAAATGGTCCGGCAGCAGGAAATGCTTTATTTCGACCTCGCGCGCCAAACTCACCGCTGACCCACCGTCGCTGGACATCACAAAGCGA
>JBBRXR010000349.1:0-2829 GCA_038238485.1 Elusimicrobiota bacterium
AACGTCATGCCATCCTCGACAGAAACCCCCCTCTTCTTGGCTTCCTTCAGAAAAGTGTTGAAGCCGCCGATCCGACGGCGCTGGTCGAAGTAGTCGTCGCCGGGCGTGTCGCGCGTGATGGACTGACCCAACGCGCCCGCAATCGGGTCCCGGTTGACGACGCTGAAGATCACGGCGCGATCGTGCTCCTGGGGAGTGGCATTTCCCTGAGACGCGTCGTTGAGAAGAACAAGTTTTCCGGGAATGAGGTTGCCGTCATCCACCACGAAGCCGATGTCGGCTCCGTCGCGCAAGAGGCGCTCGCCCGCCACGAAATACGTCGCGGTGTTGATGATGATCTCGCCGACGCTCCGCACCAGATCGAGAGTCGAGGCGACGCGCGCGTGGCCGTGCTCGGGAAGGGCAGTGATGGCGGCGTCGGCGGCCAGGAAAGCGCGAAGCGCGCCCGCGCGGTCCCCGTTGAGAAGAGATTCGAGGGCCTGCTCGACCGAATCCGTAATACCGGCCAGCGCGGCTTCTTCGTCCGTGCCTCCCAGCTGGAAAGAGGACAGAGGGCCGAGCTCAATAAGTTGATTCAACGCGTCGTCAGGTTTCGAGCGGAACACATACGGTCGCTCCTCGCCGGGAGCCAGCGTCGGCTGCGAGGCCGCTGTCAGGTTGCGCGGAACGGCATCGAGCGATACCGATCCGGCCACAATATGACTGGCCGCGGCCTCGGTGAGAGGATCAAGGCGGCCGTCGGTGCTCTGAAGTGCCCAAGCGCCCGCCGGCAGGTCGCCATAACTCAGAAGATCTTCGTTGCTGACGTGACCCTCTATGAGGCCGCCGGTGACCGTCGAACGCCGTTTGTACGCGTTTGAAAGCCAATTATGAACAAGGTCTTCATTGCTCGACACCGATCGAAGCAGGCGGAACGTCGGCGCGTCAAGAATCAGGGCCTGAATTTCGTCCATGGTCAGGGGCACGCCAGAGGACACGTTGTCGACGCTGGCGACGCGCAGCGATTTCCCCGCCTCGCCGATTTCCGTTCGTGTGTCGCCGCGGTGATAATTCGCGAAGAACCAGCCGCGGCCATCCGCGTGAGGATGTGCGAAAAAAACGTCAAACACCACGCCGGCCGACGTATTGGTGAGGCTTCGCTCGACCGCGGCGCGCGCGTCCGCCACGGCCTGCCTAAAAACAGGAGCAAGCTGCTGAACGTCGGCGAGCGCGGCGTCGTCGCCGACATGGGCCTTCCAGTATTTGAGCAGGGACAGATAGAAACCAGCGGCCGCGAGCTGCGCCGCCTGGTCCCCGTGGCCGTAACCGCCCATGCCGTCGCCGGTGAACACGATGATGGAACCGTCAGGAAGAATGTGGCGGAGGCCGAAGTCTTCGTTACGGATCTTCGGGAGGCCGTCCTTCACGTCGAAATTTGCCTTCGTCGAACTGTGGACCGCGATGTGGGTCGCGCGGAGATAGGCGGGCATCACGGCTCGTTCCTCCCGGGTGTCGATCTCGGCCACGACCGCCCGGAGCAGCGCGTTCTGACGATCGTCAAGGGCCACGCGGTTGAGGGTCGAGGAAGCATCGCTGCCGTCGAAATAGAACATCGCCACGCTCTGGTCGACGATCATCGATTGAGCGGCGAGATCGCGAAGGAATTTCTTGAATCCTGTCTCCTTTTTGAAAATGAAGTAGGCGCGCGCCGCCGTCCACATGTCCGCCGGGATCGGCGACTGTCCAAAAATGATCTTCCGCGCTTCCTCGACGGCTTCCGGCGGAACGACGTCGTCGGACTTGCGCGAGTACGCCAGCGCCGCGGCGGCAATGAAACGCTCTTCGTCATTGGTCAGACCGGCGATGACAGCGCGCGATTCCGCGGGCGGCGCGAGCAACTGGTCTTCCGGCGCGCCGGCCTCCGGAGCGCGGTTGGGCTTCTGGGCGACGATCCGCAGGTAATTGGCTCCGTTGTTCTCGAAGATCTCAACGCGCACCTGAAAACCCGCCGCTTCAAGGGCCGCGCGCCACTGGTCGCCGCTCCAGGCCATGTCCATGCCGTCGGGCACCGCGGCGCCCCGGGGCGGGAACTCCATCATGATCAATCGTCCGCCGCCTTTCAGCACGTCGAAAATCCGGCGGAACATTCGGGGACGAAGACCGGGCAGGACGTAGACCGCCGTGGCGAACAGCGTGGCGGTGTCGATGGAATCGTTGGCGACCGTGGCGAGGCGGGTGGCGTCGTCCCGGCGGACGTTGAATTGCGCGGCGGAATTCGCGATGAGCAAAACATTGCGCGTGGCGCGGTCGATACTTACAGGATCCGCGTCGACGGCATTGATGACCGCGGCACCGAGCGCGGACATCGCGAGCATCGTGTTTCCCACGCCCACCCCAACCTCCAGGACGGTCTGTCCAGCGAGCGACTGCCCGATGATCTGGCTCTGCATGCGCGCCGTCGGCACATTGATCGACGGGGTCGGCCCCGCCATCATGTCGTGCGCACGCTCGACATAGGGAGAGAACCAGACATTGGCCTGGTCCCACCACGCTTCCGCGATGTCCCCGTCCGCCGGCGCCAGGAAATTGGCCGGGAGAAGGTGGGCAGGAAAAACGAGGACGCCGCCAAAAAGATTTCGCCATACGTCGACCGCGTTGTAGTGGTTGATGATCTGCTGAAGGACGCGGCCTTCGGTTTCCGCCACGGTCACGGCTTCCGCGTCGCGGGCGCTTTGACCGGGAAGAACGAGCGTGTGCGCGTTGATGCTGACCGCCCACCGGTTGTAGCGGCGGTGCGCGAGGATCTGGGCGTTGGCCACGGACGGAATGACGAGAAGCGCGCCCAGGAAG
>JBBRXR010000350.1:0-2825 GCA_038238485.1 Elusimicrobiota bacterium
GGTCGAGCTCGCTGAGCCGTTTGTGAAGCGGCAACGAGAAGTTGACGGGTTGCCGGCCGATGCCGTGGATGAAGACGACGGACTTTTTATTCCACTCGCCCTGGTGTTCTTTGATGAGAGCGGTCATTTCAACTCGAACTGGACGAAAATGGAACTGGTCACGGAAATTTCTCCTGGCGCGAGCGCGTCATGCACGCCGTCGCCTTTAAAGCTTTCAGCCGCCATCGCCCGCATCATCACGGGTTGAGGCTGCGTTGCGTCGTTCTCACGAATGTGGATGGCCTTGCCCGCCGTCTGACCGAGCGTCGCGGCCATCTGTGTCGCCTTGCGTTTGGCATCCTGCACGGCCAATTTTCGAGCTTCATCTTTGAGCGCTTTGATTTTGGACGATCTGAACTCGAGGCCGTCGACGTGGTCGACGCCCGACTCCAATGCTTTCTCGAGCACGCCGCCGTAATTCTCAAGGTTGTCGAGCGTGATCAGGAAATTTTTGCGCGCGGTGTATTCGATGAACCGGCGCTTTGACTGGTCAAAGGAATATTGCGGATTGATCTGCACCAGCTCACTCTGCACGTCGGCGCTTTTCACGCCCTGGTCCTTGAGCGCGGCGAGCAGCGACTGGGAACGCTTCGCCATTTCATTCTGCACGTCTTTGAGTTTCGGACCGAATGTTTCAATGCCAAGCCGGATCACCACCTGGTCGGGCGCGACTTTCAATTCGCCTTCTCCCGTGACGTCGATGGACGGCGGCGGAAGGGCGTCGGCGGCGAGGAGGGGAAACCCGAGGGTGGCCAGCAGCGAAATGAGGGCGAACGATCGAAGGAGACGGCGCATATCTATTTGTACAAAATGACAGGAGGGAACATGTTCACCAAAGCGATCGTGATCGGATCTCTGTGAGGAAAAACAGAAGATCAAAGCGCGCGTCTGACGCCCGCTTTGGCGTCGCGCCATGCTTCATTTTCGTGCGCCGTCCGCTGACGCTCTCGGCGGCGGTGAGAACGAGGTCGATGCTCGTGGCCTGCGCGGCGGCTGATCGCGAAGTTCTTTTCCGGCGTTCCATTGACTTCTCCTGAGGTTGGGTTGCGGGCTACTTAGTCTTACTCCGCGGCACCGGGAGGAGTTCATTGAGCAATGAAAAAGGCGCACCCACGCGGAGTTTGCCGCTCGCGCCCCTTTTTTGCCGCGTCAGCCAACGTGGTGACAACCTTCCGGTCCGCAGGCCGTAAGGGAAGAAGACATCAATAGAACGGGAGGCCTTCCATGACGAACCAAAAAGATCATCACGCCAGCGACATCGGCGAAGCCATCAATTCAGAGAACGCGGTGAACGAAGGACGTCCGCGCGCCATGTCCGCCGCGCGCGCCCAGGAATCCTGGGAAGAATTCAAGAATCGCTCCAATAAAATGGCCGAGGCCGTCATGCAGGAGGTCACCAATCCGGAGGCGCTTCGCACCCGCGCCCGCCAGGCCGGCCGCAAAGCGCGCAGCTTTTATCGCGATTACCAGACCTACATCCTCGTCGGCGCCGCCGTCCTCGCCGTTGCCGGCATCACGGCCGCCCTGGTCCCGACCTTCCGCAAGAAAAAGGGTTTCCTGAAGATCTAGTCCATGACGACGAAGGCCCAGGTGCGGCCCGGCGCCGCGGCGGTCTCGACGATGAAAGCCATGCGCATTCACGCGCACGGCGGTCCCGGCGTGTTGAAGTACGAGGACGCGCCGCGACCCAGGCCCGAAACCGGTGAAGTTCTCGTGCGCGTCCACGCGTGCGGCGTGAACCCGATCGACTGGAAAATCCGCTCCGGCCATTTCAAAACGAGCCACGCCATGCCGCTCACGCTCGGGTGGGACGTTTCCGGCACCATCGCGGAGGTGGGCCCAGGGGCGTCGTGGGTGGAGGGTGACGACGTCTACACCCGCCCCAGCGTCGGACGCAACGGCGGGTACGCCGAGTTCATCGTGATCCATGAATCGGAGCTCGCGCGCAAACCCACGTCGCTCGATCATGTCCACAGCGCCGCCATTCCGCTCGCCGGACTCACCGCCTGGCAGGCGCTGTTCGATCACGGCAATCTCAAGCCCGGTCAAACGGTCCTTATTCACGCGGCTGCCGGGGGCGTGGGGCATCTCGCCGTTCAGCTGGCCCGATGGAAGGGCGCGCACGTGATCGCCACGGGTTCGGCCGACAACCGTGAATTCGTCATGGGCCTGGGGGCGTCGCATTACGTCGATTATAGAACCGAGCGCTTCGAAGACGTGGCGCGCGACGTGGACCTCGTGATCGACACGATCGGCGGCGAGACGCAACTGCGTTCCATCGACGTCCTGCGGCAGGGCGGCATTCTTGTCTCCACGCTGCAGGAGCCCCCGAAAGAACGCACCGCGCTTCGCGGCGTGCGTGGCGTTCACTTCATGGCGCAGACCCTGTCGGACCAGCTGGTCCACCTCGCGCATCTGGTCGACACGGGCGTTCTCACGCCGCACGTCGAGGCCGTTCTGCCGCTTTCACGCGCGCGCCAGGCGCACGAATTGAGCGAGAGGGGCCACGTCCGTGGAAAACTGGTGTTGAAGGTCGACTAGAGTAGGCCCACCGGCCCCGCTTTTCGTAATCTCCTTCAACTCATGGTAAGAACTGTGACGGCGGATCTCACCCCACTCTATGTGCTTTTTGCCGCCGTCATATGACGCGGGAGCTTCCTGTTCTTCGCGGACCAATCCGGCGGTGGGTGGAAAGGGTTTCCATGGTTGATGTTGCGAGTGTATTTCTGTTCTGCGCCGTCACGTTTTCGCTTTGTTACCGCATCTCGGACTGGGATATCGCTCAA
>JBBRXR010000351.1:0-2815 GCA_038238485.1 Elusimicrobiota bacterium
GACGGCGGAAGGCACCTTCCACATCGCTCCACGCCCGCTCATTGAGGCGTTCCGAAAAAAGAAAGACAAGGCGATGATCAAGGTCCTGGCAAAGGTTCTTCACAAGCGCGCGTTCTGGGACCGCCAGGAGCTCGCGGAAACGCAGAAGCTTCTCAAGCAGTACGTGAGCGTCCTCACCACTTTCGACAACATCAAGCCGTGGGTCGGCACCCGGGAGCGCGTCGAGGCCGAAGAGGTGGCCGCCGACGTCAACGCGTCGATCGCCGCGATCGCGGCCATGGACAGCGGCGCCGCGGCCGCGGGTCAATGGACGGCACTTCGCGCCCGCCTCGACCGCGCGCTCAGCCGCGATCCGCGCATGCCGTTCCTCGGCTCGCAATTCGATTTCTACGGCCGCTCCGTTCCGTCGGACGAGACGCAGCCGGTCGCCGCGCTGTTCGTCGACTTCCGCGGCTTCGGCGCCCTCATCTTTAACGAACTCGAAACGACCGCCGCCCGCCTCACGCCGCTCGCGCAGAGTGGGGCGGACGCGCCGCTCGAGGCGGCCTTCTCACGGGAAAGCCTCGTGCTCGGCGACAAAGGACTGGACCCGTTCGCGGATTCTCTCCGCCAGGTGCGCGCGCTGTTCGAGGCCACCTTTCCGCCCAGCGCGGGCCTGCGATTTTATTTCGGAGGTGACGACGTCACCGTGGTCCTTCCGCAGAATCTTCTTTATGAAGGAACGCCCGCGGCCCCCAGGAAGGACCTGGTCGAGAGCATCTTCGCGCAGATCCCCGCCGGCATGCGGGTGCGCGTGGTGGCGGCGAACAGCGCGCGGTACCTCCAGAAAAAAGATCCCGTTCTGGCCGTGGCGCTCGCGCTTCAGGACGCCGACGAGCTGGCCACCCTCGCGAAGACCGCGGAAGACACGTGGCAGCCCCGCAAAAAGGCGGTGGAAGAGGTGGTGGTCCATGCGGATCCGGCCACCGGCGCGTACCACCGGTCCCCCGTTTTCTCCCACGAGGTTGGCCACCCCGAACTCGTGTTCCCGGGTCACGACGACAGCGCAACGTATGCCGTGAAAGTTCTCATGCGCCTCCACGCGCGTATTTTCCGGGGCAGCGACGAACTCGCGGCCCGCGCGTGGGCCGAGTCCAAGACGGAGGGTTCGCTCATCCTCCTCGCCGGCGTCGTCGCCCTGGTCGAACTTCCGCTTCTGCCCGGCGTGTCGCTTCTCTTGAATAACTTCATCGGACCGTCGCTGGCGATCGTCTTCGGCGCCCTGATCATGGTGCTCTTTCACGAACTCACGGTCCTGATGGCGTTCGGCAAGCGTCTCCTTTTTCGATTCGTTCTCCGTCGGCCGACGCCGCGCAAGGAGCCGCCCGGACCCTGGACGGACCACATCCTCATGCGAACCAGCGTGCGGTTTGCGGCCTCTCTGGTTATTCTCACGGTCGCGTTCCTTCCCCTTTACGGCGCGATGGCCCCAGGCTTCATGATTCCGTTCGAGACGTTCCAGACGTTGCTTCCGACAATGCTGGTGGCCTATCTCATGCACATGCTCTGGAATATTTATGTCCCCCCGGCCTGGCGCCTGAGCCTGCTCAAGATGCCGACCGGTGCCGCCACGAAGGCGAATCCGAACCACCCGAAGGAAAACCAGGACACGCCGGTCTCTTTCGACATTCCGCATCTGGACGTCCGCGCGCGCGGCGTCATCGACGGGCACGGCGGAGACGTTATCGGACGAATAGCTTCCCGCTGGGCGGCGCGCGGCGTGCGCAGCCGCATGCGTCTCGACGCCCGTGGCGTGGCCGACCCCGCCGCCCTCCAGAAGAACGAGCGTCTCCTCCTCCTGCGCAACAGCATGCTGATGGGCACCGTGGAATCGTTGCGGCGCGCGGCCGGCGCCGCCTCCGTGGGATCGGTCGCCATGATGTTCGGCCATGAACTTTGGGTGGGCCAGGCGGGCGACGCGGGCACCTACGTGTTCACTATGAACGCCGCCGGCAACCACAAACTCACGAAGATCACGATCGACAACCTGGCGGAGAAGGACATTCCCGCGGCGAACCTCGTCTCCGACCTGCAGGGCCCGTGGGCCGCGCTCATCGACCGTGACCAACCAATCGATCCGTCGCTGGCCAACATCGAGGCGCGCCAGGCCGCAGTGGAAAGCTTCGACAGCTACCTCATGAAGACGCCGGAGAAAATAAAGGACTTCAAAGAGCGCAACATCGTTGCGAACGCGATCGGCGACCCCAATTTCTTCCCCGTCGTCTTCCGGTACACGCTCCCGACAGGCGGATTGACCTGGGTGGTGCAGCTCACCGATGGCGTCATCGACAATCTCACGCCCGCCGAGATCGAGGCGATCATCGCCAGCGCCGCGACCCCGCAGGAGGCGTCGGACCGCCTCGTGGCCGCGGCCGTGAAACGCATGCGCTCGGTGGACCGCGCGAGAAAGCCAATGCAGACGATCTACGAGTATTACGACACCCTCGGCTACCCGCCGCCGGGAAATGAGGAGGACAACGCGAAAATTCGCGCGGGATTCACCAACCCTGCGCTCCGCGTGCCGACCTTCCGCCCAAGCGGCTCTGCCGTCGTCACCCGCTACTACAGCACGGTTCGTGACCTCAACACCTGGGGCACCACGCCGGAGGTCGACGCCGCGCTGACCGCGCTCGACGCGCTGACGCAGGAACCCAATTTCGTGCTCGCCAAACCCGACGACGCGCTCGCGCTCACCACCGACGCCAACGCGCCGCTCGTCGCCCCGCAGATGGCGTCAATCCTGGACCGCTTTCTGGTTCGCAAGCTCGGCGCCGAC
>JBBRXR010000352.1:0-2812 GCA_038238485.1 Elusimicrobiota bacterium
ACATGGATCGCCGGGCTGGCAACGGGTTCGCCGGTCTTGAATAAAGTGGCCGCGGATGCGGCCGAATCCACGTTCATCGCGGCCGGTCTCATCAACCCGGCGCTGGCCCTCGCCACGGGACGCGCGCTGCCGAGCGCCGGGGAATCGCCGAGCAAATTTCTTCCGTTCCGCCGTGGACGCTATTCCTTCCCCTCCGGGCACACGAGCGCGGCGTTCGCGGTGGCCAGTGCCGTCGATGTCGACCTCCGCGACAAGTTCGGGTATTGGCAGACGCCGGTTCTTTACGGCGTGGCTGGCCTGGTCGGTTTTTCGCGCGTGTACGATCACAAACATTATCCGTCCGAGGTCGTGCTGGGCGCGGCCATCGGCACCGCGGTGGGTCACTGGGTGGCGTCGAAGCCGCGAAACCGGAAGCCGGCCGTGACCGCTTTCGCAACGCCGTCGTCCGTCGGCCTGACCTGGCGCTTCGGCGCGGCCGGAAAGGAAGACGACGCCGAGTGACGGGTGGGACAGAAGAACGGCCTTCCCCGGTTATTCACCAGGGCAGGCCGTCCTCAGTTGAGCGATGAACCGGCCGCGAAAGCGGCCGGTTTTGTTTAGGCGAGCGTCTTGCCGGCGGAACCGAGGGCTTCACAGCCCTCTTTCACGCGGGCGGCCATGCCGGTTTCGGCGGCCTTGAGGTAATTGCGCGGGTCGTACATCTTCTTGTTGCCGACGTCGCCGTCGACCTTCAGAACGCCGCTGTAGTTCTTGAACATGTGATCGACGACGGGGCGGGTGAATGCATACTGCGTGTCCGTGTCGATATTCATCTTCACGACGCCGTACTGCACGGCCTCATGAATTTCTTCCGGCGTCGAGCCGGAACCGCCGTGGAACACGAGCCACATGCGCGCGCTCTCGCCGTATTTCTTGGCGATGGCGTCCTGGCACTCCTTGAGGATGCTGGGCCGGAGCTTCACCGCGCCCGGCTTGTAGACGCCGTGCACGTTGCCGAACGTCGCGGCGACCATGTAGCTGCCTTTGCCGGCTTTCTGAAACTGTTCGGCGACGTAGAGCATGTCTTCCGGCGTGGTGTAAAGCTTCTCGGCCGGCCCTTCGGCGCTGTGACCATCTTCCTCACCGCCGACGACGCCGACTTCAATTTCGAGGACGATGTCGTTGTCGCTGCAGCGCTTGAGGAGAGGAGCGGAGATCTCCATGTTCTTCTTGAGGTCGACGGTGCTGCCATCGAACATATGGGAGTTGAAGAGGTTGGGCTGGCCGGCCTTGCGGCGGCGTTCGGTCTCCGCGATGAGCGGGTTCACGAACTTGTCGAGCTTGTCGGCCACGCAATGATCGGTGTGAAGCGCGATGAGAACGTTGGCCTTGGCGGCCGCGCGCTGAACGTGCTCGGCGAGCGAGGTGGCGCCCATGACCATGTCTTTGATCGTGGTGCCGGAGGCGAACTCGGCGCCGCCCGTTGACACCTGGACGATGCCGTCGCTCTTGGCTTCAACGAAGCCGCGGATAGCGGCATTGGCGGTTTCGGTGGAGCTCACGTTGATCGCGGGATAGGCGTATTTCTTCGCGAAGGCTTCGCTGAGCATCTTGAGGTACGTGGCGTGGCTGGCAAAAGGCATTGGTGTCTCCCTGTATGAACGACTTATGGTTGAAATGGGTGCTGGGGGTAGGATTCGAACCTACGAAGGGCATAGCCCAACAGATTTACAGTCTGTCCCGTTTGACCGCTTCGGTACCCCAGCAAAAAACAAAACCCGGACCGAACTGACACTTCCGCGAAGGGGGTCATCAGGAAACGGCGGGCTGCGAAGGCGGTTAACGTAGCAAATTTGCGTTGAATTGGCCCCATCGGGGGTCCCCCGATGACCTTTCCCTCCGCTTCCCTATTGGGGGTTGGCCCCTCTTTATCCTAAAAAGATCGTCGGTGAATGAGTCATCACCCAACCTAAGCGAGTAGACGAAGGCCCTCTCCTTTTCACGCCGCTTATCAAATAGCTCAGGATCCCGTTGTTCCAAACCGCAGTCATCACGAAGTGGCTTCGCCGGATTTTGCCGGTCGTCCTTCTTTGCCCCTCCGTCCTTCACGCTGACCGCGGCAACGGCGTCAGCGCGGGCCTCATTTTGTCCCAGGACACGAGCGCCCGGGCCGCCGCGCTCGCCGGATCCATCGAGGCGCTCGGCAACGACGTCTCCGCGCTCGCCTACAATCCCGCTTCGCTTCCCTCGCTCAAGAGCAGCCATGCCGTCATCGCCTATCAAAAGGGTCTCGTCGACGATAGCTTCAGCCAGGTCCAGTACGGCCACCCGCTCCCCGACGCCGGCCTCGGCACGTCGCTGTCCATCTACGACGGCGGAGACATGGAATTCATCCGCGGCTCGACGCACAAGACGGTCCGCTCGCAGCGCGATATCGCCGCCACCGTCGGCTATTCGCACAACATTCCTCCGGGCTTCGTCAGCAAGATCGAATACGCGTCCCTCGGCATCTCGGTAAAATATCTCTCGTCGGAGCTCGTGGAGACGGAGAAGGCCTCCACCATGGCGCTCGACTTCGGCGCCGTCGCGGCCATCAACCGGCGCTTCCGCGTGGCCGCCGCCTACCAGAACCTCGGCGCCAAGCTGAAGTACGGCAGCCATGAGAAAAGCGACATCCCCCAGCTCGCGCGCGCCGGTTTCGCTTACCTGCTGGTTTCCACCCATCTTCCCACCACGCTCGTCGTCGATGTTCCCTGGCTGGTCACCGAAGCGCGCTTCAACCCGTCGATCGGCATGGAAGTGGCCGCGGGCCCCGTCGCGTTTCGCGCCGGCT
>JBBRXR010000353.1:0-2806 GCA_038238485.1 Elusimicrobiota bacterium
GCCGCAAATCTCCTCGCGCTCAAATAGGTGACACCTTCGAGAAGGAGAATCGGCAGAAGGCCGCGCGGGCCGGCGAAGTACGCCTGGAACACGAGCGATGTGGCGAGCAGAAAGAACAGTCGCGCGCGCGGCGAGCGGACGGCGGCGTAAACCGGAAGCACCAGCGCGAAGAAGAGCCAGAACCACGACGTCAGAAAAATCATTGCGGGGACTCCACGGCGGCCGCGATCTGCCGCGCGGCTTTCGCGGCGCCGGCGACCGTGAGGTGCATGTCGTCGCGATAGTCGCCGGCCGCGCCCGCATCCACCACCACCGTGCGAACGCCCGCCGCTTTCAACTCCGCCGCCAGCGCGAGAAGGTTATCGCCGGGCGTCACGTCCGGCGCCAGCGACCGGGCCCAGTCCGCGTTGAAGGGAATCAGAAGTGCAAGAACGCGACCCTTCGCGGCGCGCATTTCCTCGATCAAGGCGTTGAGTTCCGCGCAGCGGGCGATGTCCGCCGGCGACAACCGATGGTACGGCGCGAGGCTGTCGCGATGCTCCGCCGTCACTTTATCCAGTGATTCCACGGCGTAGTCAGGCTTCGACTCCTGCCGGAGTTCCGTCGACCACAGTCCGTCCGCCTTCAGCTGGAAACCGTTGGCGCCGAACTCCCGCAGCGTGAAATTGGTGAGACGGTAATGAGCCTTGAGCTTGGCCTCGCGCATCAGCAGAAAATCTTTCAGCCGGAAATGCCGCGCGTTCCCTTCCCGTCCGATCTCCTCGAGAATCGACTCAAATTTTTCGGGTGTCCATTCGTGCGAGACCCATTTGAGATTGATCTGGACCAGAACCAGCGGCGCGTCCGTGGTCGACAGAACATGATGAAGGATCTCGCGCTGCGGCTTAAAAGCGAGGGAAGGCGACGAGAGGTTCGCCGTGGGAATGGCGCGATCGAGCTGGGCGCCCAGGGTTTCGCTGGGACGGCCGTATCCATCGCCGTGCGCGATAGAATCGCCGATCAGCACGACGTAGGGCTTGCCCCCGGCCCGCGCGGCCGCGTCGGCCATCTCAGCGTCCACCATTCCGAGGTTCAACGGCGTCCACGCCGGGAATCGATAGACTGGGGTCGCGGGAAACCACGACGCTCGATTCGCCACGGTGTTCACGGCCATTAGAAGAACCAGGAAAGTCGCCGCCGCGGCCCCGACACGGGCCCGGGCGAACGGCAGCGCGGCCGGCGTTTCGACGGACTTCAGGACTTTTTCCCTTCCAGAACAGCGGTGAAAAGAGACGCGAGCGCGCCGGCCTGGCGGTCGACGGAAAACTCCTGCGCGGTCCGGAGGGCGCCCCGGGCCAGCTCCGCGCGACGCGGGCCGTTTTCCAGCCAGCGGAGGATGAGGTCGGCCAGCGCCGTCGGATCCCCCGGCTTCACAATCGCGCCGTTGACGCCGGGCCGCACGACGTCCGGAATGGCGCCGACGCCCGTGGCGATCACCGGAAGCGACGCGGCCATCGCCTCCAGAATCGCCACCGGAAAAGCCTCAGCGTAGGAAGGCAGAACGAACAGGTCGGCTGAGCGGAGAAACGCCAGCTTGCGCTGCCCGGTCACGACGCCGTCCCACCGAACGCGTCCCGGATGATGGGCCGACAGGTTCTCAAAGCGCTCCCAACCCGGCCCCGCCGCCGTGTCGCCGACCACGTTTCGCTCGATGTCGAGACGCTCTCCCGCGAAGATGAATTTCGCGTCGGGCCGTTCCGAAAGAACGACGGCCGCCGCGGCGAGGACGTCATAAAATCCCTTCGCTTTGGACAGGTGGGCCATGTAGGCGATGGTTTCGCTGGGCGCGCGCTCCCGGGTGGGCATCAGGGCATCGGGCGGCGTGGCGTTACCGATGGCCACGACGCGGTCACCGAACAGTGGCCGAAGCGGAACGGCGAGCGCTTCGCCGCACGTCACAAGGCGAGCCGAATATCCGATCGCACCCATCAGCATCCGTCGGGTCGACTGGGAACGGCGCGAAAGGTAATCGGGAAGCATGGATCCGTGAAGATGCGCCACGACGGGAACGCGGAAGAGACGAGCGATAGAGAGATAGAGAACGTCACGGGCGAGGCCGGCGTGGTTTTGGGACAGCGGGAGGTAGACGAGGCCGGGGCGCTGGAACATCAGTCGGAGCGCGAGCTTGAGGGCCGTGCCGAGCACGCGCAGGATCCCGGCGGCGTCCCAGCGGCCCTTGTCGGCGTTGGAATCGCGCACGTTGCTGCGGATCAAGCGCAGGTCGAAGCGCTCGGCAAGCGATGAGCCCACGAGAACACGGCTCACCTGTTCGACGCCGGCCCACGGTGGCGGCAGGGGAACGACGAACAGGAGCCTGGGTTTAGGTGATTTCTTTATCGGACAGCTCCCGCGTGGGGATTCGGCGCAGCGAGAAGCGGACGTGAAGGACGTCGAGAAGAAGGAGGTACAGGAAAACAAAATTGTCGAGGATGTACCGGCGCCAGAGGCGGCGCGGCTCCTGGATGAAGCGGAAGAACCACTCGAGCCCCGCCTTCTGGATCCAGCGCGGCGCGCGTTTGGCCAGGCCGGCATAGACGTCGAAGCTTCCCCCCACGCCCATGCAGAACGGAACGTTCAGCGCCTTGAGATTTTCGGCCAGCCAGTATTCCTTCTTGGGCGAGCCCATCGCGACGAAAAGAATGTCCGCGCCCGCGGCGGCCACCTTCGCGACGACGGACGCATTCTCTTCCGCTGTGAAATATCCGTGATGCGATCCCGCAATGACGGCGTTCGGGAAAGCGGCCTGGACGCGACGAACGGTTTCCGC
>JBBRXR010000354.1:0-2780 GCA_038238485.1 Elusimicrobiota bacterium
GCCGCGCGCTGCTTGCCCATGTAATTGGCTTCCCAAAGGCTGACGACGTCGGGACGGTCCGCGAGCTGCGTGCGGTACTCCACGTACGGCGCGGCGAGCAGGCGGCGGTTCGACGCTTCGATATTCTGGCTGACGCCGAACGAACCCATCGTGAAACGGCGCGCCTCGACGCGGCCGCCGGGCAGTTGAACGAAGCGGACCATGCCGGAAGCGCGGTCGTGCGTCGGGACCTGAGGATAATCATTGGCGCGGTCGACCGCGCCCGTGAGCGGACGGTTGGCGGCGCGATCGGCGGCGGGCTGGGCGGCCGCCATGTTGTCGCGGAAGAGCGACACGTCGAAATTGGTGACTTCCCCTCTCGCGATCGCCTGACGCAACCACTCCGGGTAATCGCCGATGCGCTGGCGGGCGTAGAGGCGGCCGTCCTGCGAAACCATCATCAGGTTGAGCGTGTTGAGACGATCTTCGGTGTGCGTGGCGCGCGCGAGCGCGTCATAAAGCTGGACGTCCGAAAGCAGGCCCATCAGGCCCTCACCACCCAGCGTCATGTAGTCGAGGCGAACGACCTGCCCGCCGGGATGATGCGGCGTGAGGATCAGCGTCCGTTCGAGACCATCGCGACCGCGCGACTCCACGGCGACGTCCATGTATCGGCCGCGCCACGTGCTGGTATTGCCGGTGCGAGACCACGCGTCCGTACCGAGCTGGATGAAAGCGCGCTGGAAGTCCCAAAGCGGACCGGAATCGTCGACCGGCGGGCGAACTTCGTCGGGCGTGTAGAAGCGGGCAACGCGGTTGTCGGGCGTTAACTCAAGGCCGCCGACCGGACCGGGGATGGTGCGCGCGTTGCGGAGATTCGGGAAGAAAACGCGTTCGAACGCGGCGCCGCGCTGATCGGTGCCCGTCACTTTGACGATCGTGCCGTCTTCGGCCATGTGGAACGTCATATTGTCGGTCTGGATGACGCGCGCGCGGGCCTGCTGCTCGGGCGTGAGCGTCGCGAAAATTCTCTCGAGGTCGCCGGTGCGGACGGCGGAACCGATCACGTCGGCCCACGGGTCGTTCTCGCGCGGCGCGTCGCCGGAAATGATGAAGCCATTCAGACCGGCCATGCGGGCGGCGGTGTCCCGCGTCGACATGTCGTTGATGCGGCGCGCTTCGCGAACCGCCAGCTCGGCGCCCACGACGCCGTCGGCGCGGATTTCCTTGAGCACGTCGCGATACGCGCGTCCGCGGACCGGGTCATAGAGGTCACGCGAGTTGCGAATCTGCGGGAAGAAGTGCGCCGGGTCGGGGTCGGTGACGTCCTTAATAGTCCCGTCAGGATTGCGCTCCGCATAAAGGAAGAACGTGAGGTTCTCGCGCGTTCCCAGGAGCTGGCTCGGCGAAAGCCGGTCTCCCCCCGCTCCGAACACGAGGACCTGATTGCGAAGCATCAACTGCTGAAGCGAGTACACTTCGCGCTGGTTCGCTTCAGGAATGTCGCGGTTCTGCGCGTCCTTGACGACCGTGAATCGGTAGCGGCCCTGCTCGATGGGGCGAGAGGCGCGGTGCGCCCAGTCGCGGGCGATGAATTCTTCCACGGTGATGGTCGGCCAGGTATTCGGGGCGGCCGCTGCGTCGTCCCCGCGCACCTGAATGCGGACGCGGCCGGCCTGCGCTTCGGCGATGAGACGCTCCTGCGTGTGGACTTCGAGACCTCGGGCGGCCGCGCCTTCGTAAGCGGTTCCGTCATTGGTGTTGAGAAGAAGAAGGTCGTCGCGGGTGTCGAGGCGGGCCTGCACGGCGGCGCGGTTGACGGTGCGCGTTTCGGTCTGACGCTGGATCGCGAGTTCGTATTCGACGGCGGCGCGGCTCGAGGAGAGCTGGAGTCCGCCGGCGCTGCGGATGCGGCGTCCAACGCTCGATGAATCGGCGCGGGCAAAAATATCTCTCTGCGCCGTGGGGTCGATGACATAGACCTCGAGCGACATGCGCTGCGCGACGATGCGCGGATCTTCGCCAAGCAGGTTCGACGGCGCCACGCGCTGTCCGGTGCGCGGATCGACGAACACCACCCAGCTCTGCCCGTTGGCGTCCTGGAGCTGGCGAAGATGCTCGGTGGTGATGATGAAGGGTTTCGCGTCCGCGCCGAGAGCGACGTTGTAGTTGCGGTCCACGAGATGCTGGACCACCGGGTTGCCGGAGCCGGCGGTGTCCGGATCGATCGGCAGACGCACGGTTCGTCCTTCGATCGTGATGTCGACGCCCGCGCGCACGGGCGCGGGACGCGGCGTCAGGCCAGGAAAATTCGGTTCGGTGGGGCGCGGCGCGCGCGGATCGACGCGGGCGGCGCCCGAGGGCTGGCCGGTGCCGGTGTCGCGAACCACGGGGCCCACCCCGGGGGTGGCCACCACGCCGGGAACGGCCGGCGGAGCGCCGATGGCGACGCCGAGCGGTATGTTCCGGCCGAAGCGAGCGCCGGGGTCGACGCCGCGAAGGACAGAGGCCAAGTAAGCCGAAGAAATCAGGGCCGAGCCGCGCTGGGTGTTCCAGCCGAAGCCCGTGGCGACGTCGCGCGCTTCGCGACCGTCCGCGGTGTAGGCGTACGCCATGCCGCCGTCGACCGGCGTGAATCGGGAAACGCGCTCAGCGATAGCGCGCGCTTCGGTGCGAATCTGCGCGGGCGTGAGATTGTAGGTCTGCAGGTACCAGCGGGCGACATTCGGGTTGTCCTCGAGCGTCTGCGCCAGGTGCAGCCGGGCCGCGACGACCTGAGAAGTCCACTCCACCGACACCAC
>JBBRXR010000355.1:0-2770 GCA_038238485.1 Elusimicrobiota bacterium
GGCCGGCAAGGCGGCGATGGCCCTCGCTCGTCGAGTCCGCGAGAATGATCGGCGCGGAAATGGCTTCCTCACGCGGGAGGCCCGTTTCTGTAAGAAAAGTCTCGAACTCCACGAGCTCCGCGGCGGTGTAAGCGTGGGTCTGGCCGCGGCGGCCGACGGTCCATCCGCCGGCTAGCCCGGCGGAACGGATGGCCACGGCGCCGTCAGTGACGTCACTCAGGTCCGGCGCGGCCACCATGAAGCGCTGTTCCAGCGACGCCCCTGTGTCCTGCCTGATCTGGCTGACGTCGCCGCGCGCTTCGCGGATATCGGAAACCATCCAGTCGCCATAAATGGACTCGAGCTCGTTTTCCGGGAGCGGAGCGCCGTAAAAAATATGAAGGTAAATTTCATGGACGATCTTCGCCGTGGCGAGACCGGCCTTTCCCTTGAGCAACTGAAGTTCCGTGGCGTGCTGCGCGGCGGCCTCGGCTTCCTCTCCCAGCGCGCGGCCGGTGTCGCTGTTCGCCGCGCTGATCGCGTTGCGAAGTCGAAGCTCGTCGGCCCGGTAGGTCTCGATGGCACGATCGATGAGCGCGTCGACACCGATCTCCGGCTCGCGATCCAGCTCGTCAATCGAAATGGCGTTGAGCGACTGGCTGAGGCGGGCGACCTCAGCGGTGAGCTCCGGGCCCGTCGCGCCGCGTTCCATCATGTCGTGCAAGCGCAGGCGCGCGCCGCGCACAAAGGCCTTCACGGCGAGGACGTACGTATGGGGACCGAAATCGAGGGAGACCTGCGGGACCGCGCCGTTCTCACGCACCGCGTCCAGGATGATCTTGTAGACCGCGCCGCGACGTTCGTAACCAGTGCGACCGGACAGGTAGGCGGCCACGCGGGGGTGGGCGCTGGAAAGCGTGGCGGAAACGTCGGCGATCTCGGCGACCACGTCGGCATGCGCGCCTTCCCGGGCGACGGCGTCCATGTCGATCTCGACGACCACCTGGTCGACGCCGCTGGCGCGGGCGGTCACGACAAGCGCGCGTTCAAGACGGCGAAAAATTTCAGCGGGAACCGTGACACC
Source organism: Elusimicrobiota bacterium (assembly GCA_038238485.1). GTDB lineage: Bacteria > Elusimicrobiota > Elusimicrobia > F11 > F11 > JBBRXR01. The sequence continues at coordinate 1,064 of JBBRXR010000355.1, forward strand.
CTCCGCTCCCAGCGTGGCGATCTCGGCGTTGTACGCGCCACTGCGGATGTCTCCGTCGAGGCTGCCGACCGTGACGCTCACGGCGCGCACGCCGCGAGCCACCATCCCGGCCAGTTCACCAGCACGAACCACACCGGCGGCGGCATCGCGGGCATCATCGCCGCGGACCCCGGCCAGATCATCGGCCAGCAAAATGAGGTTCGAGCCCGGAGCGACCGAATTCTTTCCCACGCTCTCGACCATGGCGTGCATGCCGTTGTCGCCGGTCTGCAACTCATTCAAATTTCGCGCGCGGTCCGCGCCGCCGGACGTTCCGCCGAGGCCAAGCGCCCCCACCAAGGCGCCCATCATGCCGGCGGCCCAACCGGTTTTCTTCGCGTCCGAACCGTGATCGCGGTTTTCGCGTGACGCGTCGGCCGGGCGAGCCTGCCGCGGATCGTGCGTGTTTCCGGCGAGAGCGACCGGCGCGGCAAAACGCTGGATCGCACTGCTGTAGAACACAAGGGCGAGACTGGCGGGCAGAATGAGCGCCACGGCGAGGAGCGCGTAGAGGCGGCCGCGGCGGGAAAGAAATCCGGTGCGCGAGAAAATCGTGACGATCTGCTGACCCACGGTGCGCTCGTTGACGCGGCGCCAGAGCGGCTTGCGCGGGGCCGAAGTGCCCGCCGGACGGACCACGGTGGCGAGTTCGCCGCCGTCCGCGCGCGAGATCACCGTCGTGCGGTCGTCCGAGCGATCAACGGAAATCGGGGCGGCGGCGTCGCCGAGAGCGGACGCGGCCTGGCGCGCCCGCGCCGCTGACGACGGCATGGCGGCCTGGGTCAACACTTCCGTGACGTGCGCGAGTTCGCTGGTGGCGTCCGGACCATCGACGAGACGGCCGGCGGCGCCGGCGGGAAGAGAAGCGAGAAAGAGTTTTTCACCCGCAAAGATGCGCTCGAGCGGGGCGCGCTCGCGGTCAAAAACTGAGAGGTAGGCGCTGGCCGATGCCGGGTCGGCCTTGGTCAGCTTGGGCGAGCAGACGATGACGGTGCGGCCGGCCTGGCGAAGGCGGGCGGCGACGCCATCGGTGTGGAAACCGCCGGCCACGAGGACAGCGTTCCCGGCGGGAATCGAGGCGGCCATCGCGCGGTCGCGCGCTTCCGCGGCCACGTAGAAAGCTTCGAACGTCGAGAGGTCGATGCCGGTCCTGGTCGCACGCGAAGCCCTGTACGCGTCCCACTGCTGCGAAGTGAGGCCGAATTCAACGAGGCGCTCGGACAGACGCGCCTGGCGGAGATCGGCGACGAGGCGGCGGTCCGTGTCGGTCGTCGCAAACCGAGCATAGGCGGCGCTTTCCATGGTCTCGATGCCGGCGAAAAGCGCGTCGGCGTCGATGCCATCGGCGAGAAGCACATAGCGGACGTATTCGTCGAAAGCGGGTGTCGCGTGAAGGTCGACGCCGTTCTTCGCGCAGAGGCCGCGGAGCGCGTCGTAGTAGCCGCCGAAAGAAACGGCGCCGTCGCGGTAGCCGAGGCTGAGCGAGACGAGCGAGGCGATGTCGGTCGAAGAAAGTTTTTCGACGAGTTTCTCGAGCACGCGGCGGCGTTCCGCGTCGACGCGGGCGAGATCCATGCGGCTCTCGATGCGGTGCGCCTCGATGAAGCGGGTGACGGCGGCGGGCGCATCGGTGCGGGCGGCGAGCGTCTGCGCGTAATCGGCAAGCGA
>JBBRXR010000356.1:0-2770 GCA_038238485.1 Elusimicrobiota bacterium
GTCGTCCAGCACGTGAACCTCGCCGGGAAAACGTCGCTCTCGGACCTCATCGCCGTCACCGCGCGTCTCTCGTTCCTGTTGACCAACGATTCGGCCCTCCTTCACATCGGCGAGGCGCTGAAGGTCCCGCTCATGGCGATCTTCGGGCCGACGGTGCGCGCGTTCGGTTTCGGTCCGTACCGGTCGACCTCGCGCGTCGCGGAGGTCGTGAACCTCAACTGTCGGCCGTGCACCCTGCACGGCGACGAGCGCTGTCCGCTCGGTCATCACAAGTGCATGGAAGACATTGAGGTGAGCGCCGTTCTCTATTCTGCGTCCGACGTGATCGAAAGCGTCGGCGGGGGATCGCTGTGAAAATTCTTCATGTGGTCGACGAACGTTGGGATTCAGGGCTGACGGCGTATGCGCTTCAGATCGCCGAGCTCCAGCACAAACTCGGAGAGCAGGTGACCGTGGGATGTCTCGCGGGCCACAAGGCGGAGGCGCGCGCGCACGAGCGCGGACTCATCACCGCTCCGTTCCAGGGCGTGTTCGGGCTCCGCCAGGTCCTCCGCCGTCCCTGGGACGTGATCAACGCGCACACGGGCCGCACCCATACGTGGGCCGTCATCACGCGCGCGCTGACCGCCTCCGCGCGTGCGCGTGTGGCCATCATCCGCACCCGCGGAGACGCGCGACCGGTGAGCGTGAACGCCTTGTCCCGTTTCATCTACGCGCGCACCGCCGGCTTCATCGCGGCCTCCGCGCACATCGGCCATCAGTTCGAGGACGACCTCGGCCTGGACGAGAATCGATTCGAAGTGATCTATCCCGCCGTGGGGGCCGACCCGGCCTTGTCGCTGCCGCCCGCCGACCGCGTCGGCATCCTCGGCCGCCTTGACCCCGTGAAGGGGCACGCCGTGTTCCTCGAAGCGGCCGCCGTCGTCCTCCGTTCGCGGCCGGGAGCGCAGTTCCTCGTCGCGGGGAAAGAAGCGGGAATCGCCACGCAGCTCCTCAAGAACCAGGCCGAGGCGCTCGGCATTGCCGCGTCCGTCAATTTCCTCGGCCATGTTCCCGACGCGCGAGATTTCATGCGGAGCTGCACGGTCGGCGTCGTCGCCAGCGTGGGGAGCGAGGAAATCTCGCGCGCCTGTCTGGAATGGATGTCGGTGGGCCGTCCGGTGGTGGCCACACTGGTCGGCTCCCTTCCCGAGCTGGTCGAACCCGGAGAGACCGGGCGCCTGGTGGCTCCGGGCGAAGGCGCGCCCCTGGCCGCCGGCATCGGCCATTACCTCAACGATCCCCGTGCCGCGGCCGATGGCGGGCGTGCGGCATGGGAACGCATTCGGCTCCATTTCTCGCCCTCCGCGATGGGCGACCGGACCCAGGCTTTTTTCCGGCGTTTCGTTCCTTCGGTTCGCTAAAACCCAGTTTTGCCGATGGTTATCCACAGACTTATCCCCACCATCCACAGGCTTCGCCGGTCCGCGTTCGCCGCACAACCAATGATAGGATCTCGGTCATGAGTCCCGTCGCCGGCCTTTCGGTCATCGTCATCGCGCGCAACGAGAAGCGCGATCTTCCCGCGGCGCTCGAGAGCGTCAAAGGCCTCGCCTCCGAGGTCATCGTGGCCGATTCTGGTTCGACCGACGGCACGCCCGACATTGCGCGCGCGGCGGGCGCGAAAGTGATCTTCAAGGACTGGGAAGGTTACGGGAAACAGAAGCAGGCCGCGCTCGACGTCGCGACCGGTCCATGGGTGCTCAACATCGATGCCGACGAGCGTGTCACGCCCGCGCTGGCGGAAGAAATCCGGGCGCGCCTGTCCGCCTCTCCCACCGAGAGCGGCTTCGAAATTCCTTTTCATCATTTCTTTCTCGGCCGCCGCCTCCGTTTCGGCCGCTTCTCCGCCGAAACGCACCTTCGCCTCTTCAGAAAATCCGCCGCCCGTTACGGATCCCCGCAGATTCATGAGGGCATCAAGGTCGAGGGAACGCACGGCCGGCTAAGCGGCGTGATTGACCATCTCAGCTACCACGACATCGAGGAATATCTTGAGAAGTGCAATCGCTACACGACCATGATCGCGCGCGCCCGCTACGACGCCGGTCAGCGCTTCCACGTCTGGCACCACGTTCGCCTGCCGATCGAATTTTTTGTCCGCTACGTCCTGAAACTCGGCTTCCTGGACGGCGGCCCCGGCCTGACATACGCGCTTCTATCTTCGTATTATGTCTGGCTGAAATTTCTGAAGCTCCGCGACGGCGAAACGGCGGAGAGAGAGGCAAAGTCCTGATGAATCCCTGGATCGCGGCCGTTGGATCTGTCGTCGTGGCGGGCCTGAGCGCCCGCTGGAACTGGTGGCGCCCCACCATTGGTGGCATTCCGATCCTCATGTACCACAAGGTCGGCATCGCGCCGGCCGGTTCGAAGCTGGGCAAGCTCTGGGTGAGCCCCGCCGATTTCCGCCGCCAGATGGAATACCTCAGCAAGAACGGGTGGCATCCGATCACTTTCAAAGACCTCTACTCGCATTGGGACAAGGGCACGCCGCTGCCCAAGCGCCCCGTGGTGCTCACTTTCGACGACGGTTACCAGAACAACTTCACCGAGGCCTTCCCGATCCTTCGGGACTTCGGTTTCCGCGCGGTCCTCTATGTTGTGGTGCAGACGGTGGGCTGGGACAACCAATGGCACAACCCCGCCAGTGAGACACGCATCCCCATGATTTCATGGGCGCAGCTCAAGGAGCTGCAGAAAGCCGGATGGGAAATTGGATCGCACACCATGA
>JBBRXR010000357.1:0-2755 GCA_038238485.1 Elusimicrobiota bacterium
ATGACCAGACCCGGTTTCGTACTGACCAGCGCTCTGATGATGTCGATGACCGCCGCCGCGTTCGCGGCCGACCATCCCACGATTGCTCCGCCGTCCGGCGACGTCCAGGCCGGCGCGACCGCGTCCCCACCCGCTCCGCGCCGCGTGAAATCCGTTGAGACGATCGAGCAGCAGGAGATGACGCTCGCGGAAATGGAAACGTTCTTCGGTGGGCTGAACGAAGGCACCGCGCTACGCCTCACCTATGCCAACGGATCGGAGTACGCGGGAAACTTCCTGGGGAAAGAATTGGAGAAACCGGTGATCTACTGCCGCAAAGGAATTTTCGCGCGATATGAAGTGCCGCTCGAACGCGTGACGGCGGCCTACGTCATGCTCTCATCCACCCGCACGGTTCGCATCCGTCGCACCGACAACGCGTGGGCCAGTCGCCCGTGAAGGTCGAGCTCATCCTCGCGACTGTCGCGATCGTCGGCGTGATGGGCTTCATCGCGCTGCTTATTCAAAAGCAGATCGAGGCGCTGCGCCGTCAGCTCGCGCAGAGCCTGTCCGATTCCGCGCGCCTCGTGAGCGATTCTCAGAAGTCGGTGGGCGAGCGGCTCGATCGCGCCGCCGACGTGGTGGGTCGCGTGCAGAATACGCTCGGGTCGCTGCAGAAGGCCACCGAGCAGGTGTTCTCGGTGGGAAAGGATATTGCTTCGCTCACGGACCTGCTCAAAGCGCCCAAGCTGCGCGGCTCCCTTGGCGAGTTGTTCCTCGGTGACCTACTCGCGCAGATCCTTCCGACGCGCAACTACACCATGCAATACGCCTTCAAGGGCGGAGAGACCGTCGACGCCGTCGTGCGCATCGGACGGCTCGTGCCCGTCGACGCGAAGTTTCCGCTCGAGAATTTCCGCCGGATCACCGAGTCGACCGGCCCCGAGAGCGCGCAGGCTCGACGCCGTTTCCTTCAGGACGTTCGCAAACACATCGACGCCATCGCGTCGAAGTATCTTCGGCCCGACGAAGGCACATTCGATTTCGCGCTGATGTATATCCCCGCCGAAAACGTGTACTACGAAACGATCATCAAGGACGATGCGGGCGACGACGGGTTGATGGCCTACGCTTTTCACAAGCGCGTCGTTCCCGTTTCGCCCAACAGCTTTTACGCGTACCTTCAGACCATCAGCCTCGGACTTCGCGGACTTGAGATCGAGGAGAACGCGCGCGAGATCGTGGGTCACCTCGACCGGTTGAAGGGAGACTTCGGACGGTTCAAGGAAGATTTTTCTCTCGTCGGAAAACATCTGGGGAATGCGCGCGGGAAGTTCGAGGACGCGGAGCGGCGGCTCGACCGGTTTGAGGACAAACTTATCTCCTCGGGAGCGGGTGCGGCCTTATTGCCGTCCGCTGAGCCGGTGAAGCTGGAGATCAAGGAGACCGTATGATGTGGGCTCAACTCGGCGGCGCGTTCATGGCGCTGGCGGTGATCATCGGCGCTTTCGCGGCGCACGCGCTTAAGGCGCGGCTGACCCCGGAGATGCATCAGGTTTTTGAGGTGGGCGTGCGCTATCACGTTTACCACGCGCTGGGCATGTTCGTCATCGCGTGGCTTTCGACGGTGCGTTCGACGTCGTTGCTGAACGCGGCGGGAAGCTGCTTTGTGGCGGGAATCGTCTTTTTCTCGGGCGCTCTCTATCTTTACGCGGTCACAGGCTTCAAGCCCCTCGCCATGCTGGCGCCCGTGGGCGGCGCTCTCTTCATCGCGGGCTGGGTGATCATTGCCCTCGCCGCCGCTCCGCCGCGCTGACTCAGGCGGTCTTGCTGATTTCCTTCTCCGCGGCGGTCGCGCCGTTCTTCGACAGGGATGCCGGTCGCTTCGAGTGCAGGTTGAGCTGGACCGCGTCTCCCGCGGTGAACATCGCCCCCACCCAATCCAGCGCCACCCGCGCCTTGCGCGCAAAGCCCGGAATCTTCGACAGGTAGAAACCGCGGTAGACGATCCAGGCCAGCAGCCCTGAGAAATAACGCGTGCCGAACTGCACCACGGCGTTGTGACCGCCGAGCGGCGTTACCGTGCCGCGGATGTGGAAAGCAATCGGCGTCGCTTTCTCGCCTCGCGTGATCCGCAGTATGTTGTCGGCCACCCAGTGCCCTTCTCCCACAGCCGACTGGGCGGTCGGCGCGTAAGCCCGGCCGTTCGGGTCCAAGTTCACCGCGCAGTCGCCCGCGCCCCAGACGTTTTGAAATCCTTTCACGCGGCCGTCGTTCTCCGTCAGGATCCATCCCTTTGGATCCGTGGGCAGCTTCATTTCGCGGATGAGCGGATTGGGGGCGATTCCCGCGCACCAGATCACCGTGCGCGACTCCAGCCGCCGGCCCGAGGACAACACCGCATAGTCCGGGCCGATTTCCTTGATCGATTCCTTCAGGACGAACTCCACGCCGCGGCGCTGCATCGATGTCGTCACGTAGGCGGACATTTCCGCGTCGAGCGCGGCCAGGATCCGCGGAGACATTTCGACGAGCGTCACGCGAATGTCCTTGGGATCGACGCGCGGATAAAGCGGCGCGGTGCGCTTGAGAAAAGCCAGGTATTCGCCAGCCACTTCGATGCCGGTGAAGCTCCCGCCGGCCACCACCAGGTGAAGAAGGCGGCGCCGCTCGTCGGCATCGTTGATGGCGTCGGCGCGCTCCAGGAGCTGGATCATTCGGTCTCGCAACGAGACGGCGTCGCCCAACGACTTCATGGTGAACGCGTGTTCGGCCA
>JBBRXR010000358.1:0-2752 GCA_038238485.1 Elusimicrobiota bacterium
AACAGATCGTTGAACCCATTCTCGGGATCGAGGATGTACGGGTCCGCTTGCTCGTCGAACATCAGGACCATCCGGTTAAAAGTGAACTCGGCGGGCGCCGCCGGCATGTGGCCAGATTCGTCGACGTCGGTGACCATGACGTCCACCTGGCGACCGTCGAGTTCCATCTGGTCGTCCGGGCCCTGGCCGGGGAAAACGAGAGAGAAAAAGTTGCTGAGAAAGCCGATGTTCGTGGTCGCGAGAACTTCCGGCATCAGAACGTCGACATCGTGGAACGGGCGGCCCAGGAGAAGATCGCGCACGAATCCGCCGGCGACGCCAATCTGCCCGTTGAGGGCGTCATGCCGGAAGTGTTCGATCATGGCGCGCGCTTCGAAAGGGATGGACTCGAGATCGATGCGCTTCACGCCGTCGACGTCCTCGTAAACGGTCACCGCCGGCGTCCGAGCCGTGGCGATGTCGAGCGCGATCGCGTCGGAATCATCGTCCGCGTCGGCGTTGGGCGCGCTGCGCTGGCCGCGCCCCGTCATCTGGTCGATATTCTTCCCGAGTGTCGTGGCGTATCGGCGCACGGCCGCGGCGTCGCGCCTGGCGAGAAGATCCACGGCTTCCATTTTCAACCGCATCATCGCCCCGCCTTCGTAGCTCGACAACGCGTCGGCGTTGCGGGATGACGGACTGGAAATCGACGCCATGGTTTTGGCCCGAACAAAGTCCATGAGTTCCGTCATGTAACGCTCATAGGCTCCCGCGGTGACTTCAGGGCGGAGATGTTGGCCGACGTTATGGCGCCAGGCAGCGTAGAGGTTTTGGGCCTCGGCGAGTGCCGCTCGCCGTCCGGACACGATGTCGTGGCTTCTTTCCCAGACCGAAGACGTCAGGGCGCCCGTGACCGACCACATTGCGCCCGATCCTTCCGGAAATTGTTCGCCATGATAAAGCTCTTCGGGTAGCTGAACAGCAACGGGATTGGTGAAGGAATCGTCGACCATTTCCGTGGCGGCGGCCCCGCCACCGGTGAAAGAAGGAGCGGCCGGGAGCGAGTCGCGCAGCCGTTTCGCGGCCAACCCAATTCGGACATTGACCTGGTGGCCCCGTGTCGAGCCGTTTTCGACGATACGCGCCCAAGGCGCGCCCAAGACGTCGCCATGGTAGAGCCTGAAAAGTTCGTTGGCCGCTTTCTTCGCGTCGTCTGCCGACGACTGTCGAGAAATCCCCAGAACTTCAAAATCGCTGAGCGCGTCGAGCTGGTCCGGCGTCTTGAAAGATCCGGCGGCGTTGAGCGCCCACGCGGGGGCAGGAGCGTCTCCGCCCGACTTTTCCTTTTCGATGTTCCGCATCGCTTCTCCGATGCGGTTGGAGATCACGGCCGCGCGGGTCTGGCCCGATTCGTCGCGTGTGCCGGACCAGGCGGTTTTCCACGCGCTGTTCCGGTAGCGGCGCGAGAGTTCGCGGAACGCCGCGCGGGCATCGTCAAGGCTTGCGGAGCGGTCAACGCCGAGAACGTCGTAATCGTCGACGGCCTGAAGTCTCTCCGTGGTTTCCAACCCGCCGTCGTTGCCGAGCGCCCAGGCGGGCGGCGCAAGGCTGTCCGGGTTCGACGCCTGGCCCTCATCCGAACCAAGCACGGCCATCGCGGACGCGGCGACGAAGGTAAAAAGAACGAAGCGGTTATGGAGCAGGCCCGTGACGGCCGGAATGACCATGAGCGCCACCGACATGAAGGGGACCGCTAGTCGCTGCAAAGTGCGCTGAAGGGTGCCCATGCGGTGCGCGTTAACACCGCCGTGCGCGGCGGCGCCGATGGCGACGGCGGCCGCGATGAAATGCCAGGCGGTGACGGCGTCGCCGAAGAGGAAGGGAATCAAAAGGAAGGGAAGCCCGATCAGGCCGATGGCGGCGGTGCGCGTGGCGGCGCTCGCGCGGCTCGCATCGTTAATGGAAATGCTGTGGTCCGTTTCGATCACGCCGCTCAGGTAGTGCGCGGCCCAGAGAACCGCGAGCACGCTGGCTGAGGACGCGACAGTGATGCCCACGAGCGAGGCGATGGCCATCGCTGAGGCGGTGGCCGGCGGGCCCAGCGGCATGAGTGCGCTGATCGCGGCCGCGATGGACAGCATCGTGAGGGCGCCTTCGAGGACGCCGATGAAGACGGGGTTGCGCACGCCGATCGAGCGCCACGCGGCGACGGCGCCGAGCGCCGCGCGGTGATACGGCTTCTGCGGGTTGGCCTGGATGTCGGGACGGTTGAGGAAATGCGCGAGGCTCATGATGTGCCCGCGCGCCATGTCCGCGTTCGTGAAGCGAAGGTTCGCGTTGTCGGCGGCGATGCGATTGAAGTGGCCGCGGTCGTTGTAATAGACGTCGAGGAGACGCTCGACGGTCCAGACGAAGCCGCTGTCGTCAAACTTGGCCGACGTCGCTTTGAGCGTGGGGCGGTCGTCTCCGAAAACGGGACCGAACATCACGCCGGTGGCATGCTTGCCGTCTTTCTCTTCAACGAGGTCGAAATTCTTGTCCTTGAAGCCGCCGGCCGCGCTCACCACGACCACGCCGCCGCGGTTGAGGCCCTGCACGTCGGACAGGCCGCACGGCTCGACCTTCGAGGGATACGCGGGGATGTCGATGCCGGCCTCAATCAAATTGTTGAGCGACAAAATCGGGCCACCGAGATTGATCCCGCGGAGGGGCTGCGTCAGTCCGCGCCCGCCTTCCGGCAGGAAGAACACGCGGTCGGGCGCCGCCGCCGCTT
>JBBRXR010000359.1:0-2751 GCA_038238485.1 Elusimicrobiota bacterium
GGCCGCTTCGGCCTTGAGGGCCGCCCGGTACTCGTTGGCGGCGTCCAGAAGGCTGCCTTTGGCCTCGAAACAACGGCCGCGCCAGAAATAGCCGTCCGCGTTCTGGGGAGCGAGCTCCAGCGCGTCCTTGGCCAGCGACAGGCAGCGGTTGTACTTCTTCTCATGGAACGCCACGTTGGCGGCGGCCAGCTTCGGCCACGGGGCTTTCGGCTCGGCCTTCGCCCACGACCGGATGTCTTTCTCGGCCTGGCGCTTATTCCCGTTGAGGTAGGACTGCTCGATGGCGGAGAGCTTCTGCTCGGGCGCGGGCTCCCCCGCGCACAGCGGACGAACGGCGGCGATAATAAAAAGGAGGGAGAGGGTGCGGGCGACGAATTTCATGCCGGGGATTATACCACCTTCCCTCGGCGAGATCGACGGGCTTAGGCGGCGTTTTGCTCGGCGGCGACTTTTTTGGCGATGAGGTGGCGGCAGGCGGTGATGGTTCGGCGGGACACTTTGACCTGATATTCTTCTTCCACCCGCTTGGCCAGAGCCTGGTCGGTCACATTGCGGCCATCGGTGAGGATCTTCTCGAGAATGTTCAAAACGACGCGGCGCTGGCCGGGCATGAGGTCGGAGAGAAGGACTTCACGGTCCCATGGCAGGAGAACGCTCTTCGACGACATCACGCGACTGATCGTGCTGGGAGCGAACTGAAGCTTCTGGGCGATCTTGCGAAGAGAAAGGGCGGCGAGCTTGGACGGATCACGGGTCTCGAAAAACGGGCGATGCACTTTGAGAAGAAGATCGATGACACGCCAGAACGCGCCCTGCTTCATATTGGAAAGCTCGAGGAGTCCCACGAACTTCTTGAGGCGCGACGCAGAGGTGCGGTCTAGTTTGCGGGCTTTCTGCCATCGGCGAAGGGCGTTACGGTCGATTTCGTACATGCCGCGCGCGAGGTGCGGCGAGAAGAACGACATCGAGAAGGTGCCGTCGTCGTTGCGGATGATGCGACCAATCATGGTCGGCTTCACGAAATTGGGTTTCTGCAGGGCCGAGGGGTGATAGAACTCCGCCTGCACCGACATCTCGATCACGAAGTCCTGGAGCTGCCGCGCTTCTTCTTTCGTAATGGAGCACGACTGGGCGATCGATTCCAGCGCATCGCCCTCATCACGATAAAGAAAAAATTTCTCGAACCGGTCCTGCCCGATCTTCTGGATGAGGACGAGCAGGTGTTTCTTCTGCTCGAGCAGGGCTTCCGGCGAAAGTCCGCCGCTGCCTCCAGCCACGTCCACATCCTGCATCTCGTAAAACTGACCGGAAATCTGGGTGTGACCGAAGCGCTTGTAGCGGATGATCATGCGCCCGTCGGCCTTGGCATCCATTAATTCCTGGAACAGGGGGTCGCGCTCGATGTCACCGATAATTTTGGCCCATTCCGCTTCGGGCATTTTTATGGCCTGCGCCATTTTGACGCGTCCGACGAGAACGGTCCGCTGGGAGACCTGCGGTCGGACGGAGTGGTTGAGGTTGAGATTCATGTCGGCCATGAGTAAGAGATAACGGGAGGGCTCTTCCGTTGCAAGGCCTATTTTTCGAACCGACTTATCCGACGGAATCTCAGGTGTCGGGCGAAGTGGCGGCGGACGAGGAGCGGTTGACGTCGAACCGGCTGAAATCCTCGACGACAGGAAGATGAACGCCCGACGTTGAAAAATCAACTCTGAACCGGTCAATCAAAGTCTGTTCTCGCGGATTGTCCCAGGCGGCGCTCCATTTCTGGACTTCAAGGCGAACAATGTGGCGGCCGGATATCATCCTGCGGTTATACGCCTCGCCGCGGATGGTCAAAAAGACCTGGCAGAGGACGGCGTCCGCCGCGCTGTTGAAACAGCGCTTGATGACGGGGCGATAGCGGGAGTTCCTCGCGAAGAGCCCGCCAACCACCGATTGAAATGCGGTTTCCGTGTCCGAACCGGACTCGCGCTCCGCGTGCATCTTGAAGAAAATGATCGGCGCGGTGCTGTGCCACTTGGGGGACGAATACATCTGCAGCGCCGTAAGCGGAAAGTACTCAACCTGAAATATCCAGCAGAAAAGCATGACCGCGATGAGGCCAGCGGCGCCTGCCGCCGAATGGAAGGACGCCGGACGCGGGCGAATGATTTCAGCAACCGACGGCAACGAGTCGTCAATTCGACAGTGTGTCGTGCCGCAGTAAAGCGTACCCGACCGCCTGCGCGCGATGCCGCGATAAATGGCGGACCCTATCGACGACACGCCCGGAATCCAAAGAAACGGAGCGACGACCCAACCAAGTGGGAGAACCAACGCGAGCTCGCGGTAACCGTCGAAGCCAAGGTAAGCGCGGCCATTTTTCAGGACGTGCATCTCGCCCGCCAATGCTTCCATCGACAGCGATGCCGGAGCGCCGGAAGTCCGAAAATCCGTCATCGTCAGTCGCTCAAAAAGATCAAGACGTTTGAGGACCGCCATCGTGCGCTGGCACAGGCCGCAATGTCCGTCGAAAAGAATTTCGATTTTCCCCCGCGACCGGCTCAGTTGCTTTCCAACCCACTTCCTCACCGCGGTTAAGTCGAACATGATGAGTTGAAGCAGGATGAGATCCATGAACAGGATGTTCTGCAGGAAAATGATACCGATGTGCATGCTCGCCATCATTGTCGCGAGGTATTTTCGTGCGCTCGGCCAGACCAGGCACAGTCCGTAGAAAACTTCGCCGAACACCCCCGCTGCGCCGAA
>JBBRXR010000360.1:0-2745 GCA_038238485.1 Elusimicrobiota bacterium
TCCGACCTGGACGGCCGAATCCGCGGAGGTGATGAGGATGTTCTGGTTGGTGATGTAGCGCTCAAGCGGGCAGGTCGGATCTTTCCAGAAATCGGGAAGAACGTCGGCGAGGTTCTTGGTGTAGAGGACCGCGCCCTGCACATTTTTCGCGCCGGGATATTCTCCTCGCTCGAGAAGGACGACGCTCAGACCGCCCTTGGCGGCCGTGATCGCAGCGGAGGTGCCGGCCGGGCCGGCCCCGACCACGATGACATCAAATTTCTCGTCGGCCATGATTAATCTCTCAAGGACTGCAGATAGGTGATCAGGTCTTCGAGTTCCTGACCTTTGATCTTCGCCTTCCACGCCGGCATGTACAGCGGCGGGTTGGGGCCGTGCGGGTCGTTTCGCGCCGCGAAAGCCACGCCTTCGCTGATCTTCTCGCGAATCTCGTCACGATTGAACGTCGAAATGGAACGGCGCAGATTCGGCGTTCCGCCCCACTGATAGTTGTAGTTACGGATACCACCGCGCGCGTCGGGGCCGTGGCAGGCGGCGCAGCCGAACTTCTCATACACCTGGCGGCCGTGTTCCACGGGGTTGGACGACGCGACTTCCACGACGGGCGGCGCCGGGCGCAAGTACTGCGGCAGGATCTTGCTGCGGTTCAGGCTGAGAACATAAGCCGTGAGCGCGTTCGCGTCGGCGTCGGAGAGAATGTACGGCGGCATGGCCGACGGGGAAATCGGTTCGGTGTTGAAATCGCCATGCGGGTCGCCGGGAACGAGCTGCGCCGGGTCCTTCGTGAAATGCACCTTGATCCAGTTGGCGAGCGTCCAGTCCTTGTGCTCGAGACCGGTGTAGGCGAAGTCGATGCGGCTAAGGGGCTTGATGGAAGTTTCATCGCGGAGGTCAACGGAAATGGGTCCGCCTTCGCCGGCGATCTGGTGACAGCCGATGCAGCCATGCTGACGCACGAGCTGCTTGGCGCGAATAATTTCCGAAGCGTAAACCTGCCCGTTCACCTTCAGGTCGGCGAGGTTGTCGTGGCACTTGGCGCACGAGGCCTGCAGGGCGGTGCCCTTCAAGAGCGGTTGGTCCCAGTGCATCACTTCGCCGTGCGCAGCCTTCACTTCGGTCGCGGTACCCTGGCCGCCGTGACAGACCGTGCAGCCGAATTTTTCGACGTTGTGCGCGAGGTGGATGGCCTGGGCCGCCGTTCCAGGCGTGGCTTTGAAAGGATGCTCTTTATACTCGGTGGAGAGCGACGGATTGCCGAGCGGATCGAAACCCATGTGGCAGGTGACGCATCGGTCCACGGCATTGAAATCGGGCGCCACGATCTGGCGGATCTCCATGGGAATACGCTGAGCGGCCTTCAGTTCGTCACTGGCGCGCATCTTGTCGTCGTCGGTCTTCGCGTTGGCGAGCGCCTTCTGGGTGCGATCGAGCTCACGGACCTTGAATTCTTTCTGGTAGTCCTTCCATCCGCGGATCTGGTCGGCCACAAGGACCGCCCCGAACACGACGAACAGGGTCACGTTGCCCCACAGGAAGAGGTAACGGAGAGCGAAGATTCGATTGAAGAGAGACGGTTTCTCGTCCACTTAGATGTTCAGGCTGACTTGCGGGATCGTGACAACGTATTTCACGTTGAACCCGAGCCTCAAGGCCACTTTCAGGAATGTGCCGATGAACAACAAGAGCAGGACCATGCAGACCGTGTAGCGCAGGTTGCTGATGTTCTTCAGATAGGCCGTCGGCAGAAGCACGCCGCCCACCAAATAAAGGAAAAGGCCGAATCCGATCCAGGCGCCCTGGATGAACGTGGAGCCCGGAAGAATGCCGACGATGAGCGCCGCCATGATCGAGCCGGCAAACACCTTGAGGATCGCCGGACGAACCGCGAACTGGGCCTTGATTAACTTGGGCAGAGACATGCCGAAACTGAAATAGGAAACGATCAGCGCGATGCCCAGCGCCAGCGGCAGAGAATGGGTGGGGGGCGGCGGCGGCTTGTGCATGAGCCAACTTTCCCAAGGCCAGTACCAGCCCCAGTTCGGACCGCGCATGACGGTGCCGACGATGATAAGCGAGAACCACGCGACAATGCCCGATAGGAAAACGATGTTCGCGAAGGGACGCTCTTTAAACGAATAGTACCCCACGCCCTTCGTCGGCTCCGGGTCGAGATAAGGAATGGCCATCAGGCCAACCGTAATGATGCCGGGGAGCGCCACGCCGGCAATCCACGGGTCGAAGTACACGAGCAGTTCCTGAAGACCGAGGAAGTACCACGGCGCCTTGGAGGGATTGGGCGTCACATTCGGATCAGCGATGCTTTCAAGCGGCGCGTTCTGAAGAAGCGACCAGGCAATCAGGAAAATCAGCATGAGGATCGCGCCGAGGTATTCGCGCACGACGAGGTTCGGCCATGTCTCCACTTTCTGCTGCGGGTTCTCGTTCGGATAGGGCGCCGCGGAGAAACCATCCTTGCGCACGCGCCAGAAGTGGACGATCAGGAGGATGCCGGTGAGGAAGGGAACCGCGATGCAGTGGAGCACGTAGAAGCGCACCAGCGTGGCTGATCCGACCGCCGTGCCACCGAGAAGACCGAAGCGCGCGTCGTTCTTGAGACCGACACCGAGCAAAGCGGAGAACGGTCCCTCCGCACCGGCAAAAGGGGTGGCGCTGGCCATGTTGGTTCCCACCGTGACCGCCCAGATCGCGAGCTGGTCCCACGGAAGCAGATAACCGGTAAACGAA
>JBBRXR010000361.1:0-2739 GCA_038238485.1 Elusimicrobiota bacterium
GCGCCGCGGCGCCGCGCAGCTCCGGCGACGGATCGGAGGAAAGCTGGACGAGTGGCTGGATCGCCTTCTCGGAGCGAAAGAGCCCGAGCGAGATGACCGCGCGCTGGCGCATGGGAAGAATGGGATCGGTCTCGGCGATCTTCAGGAAAACGGGGACCGCGGTCGACGGCCGCAGACGCGTGAGCGCCGTGACGGCGGCCGAACGGATGAGAAGGCCCTTGTGATCGGCCGCCTTGATCAGCGCGGGCACGGCGGACTTCACGCCGAGCTCACCCAGCGCCCAGGCCGCGCGCTCGCGCACGCGGACGCCCGACTCGTTGTCCTCAAGCGCTTTCACGAGCGAACTCGAGAAAGCGGGCGAGGTCTTTTTGTTGGCGACGGCGGCATCGATGGCGGAAACAATTTCATCGTCGGCCATTCCGGAGAAGGCGCCACCGTTCATCGCCGAAACGGGGATGACGGAAGCGATCAGCATGAGCGCGGCCAAGAGAAGCGACATCAGACCTCCTTGCGGCCTTCGAAGGCGCGCGTCAGCGTGAGTTCATCGGCGTACTCGAGGGCGAGACCCGACGGCAGGCCGTATGCCAGGCGGGTCACGCGCTGGCCGAGCGGCTGAATGATCTGCGTCAAATAGGTGGCCGTGGCCTCGCCTTCCACGGTCGGGTTCGTGGCGAGGATGACTTCGCTCACGCCCGGCTTTTTCAGGCGGTCGATGAGCGGTTCAATGCGAAGCTGGCGCGGCCCGATACCGTCGAGCGGTGAGAGGACGCCGCCCAGAAGATGGTAGAGGCCGTTGAAAACGCCCGAACGCTCGAGGGCTTCGAGATCGGCGATCTCCTCGACCACGCAGAGCAGGCGCTTATCGCGGGCGACGTCGGTGCAGCGCTGGCAGGGGTCCGCTTCCGTATAGGCGCCGCAGAGCGTGCAGCGGTGAAGGTGCTCGCGGGCTTCTTCGATGGCGCGGACGATATTGTCGGTTTCCTCAGAGCGCATGAGATAAAGCGCGATGCGTTCGGCCATCTTCGGACCGACGCCCGGCATCTTGCGAACGGCGAGGATGAGGTTCTGCCAGCGGTGGGGGACTATTTTCTTTCCTTCTTCACGACGCCTGGGAAGTGTTTGAGGGCGCGCTGCGCGTCCCCATTGAGTTCGTCGGCTTTCACTTCAACGAAAGAGTCGGGGGTATCGGCGGGCGGCGTGGGACGGGCGGGCGCGGCGGCGGCCGGGACCGCGGCGGTTGCTTTCGGGGGCGTCTTGTCGAGGCGAGCGTCGAGCGACGCGGGTCCGCCGAAGTGGCGAGACATGATCGGGCGAAGGACGTCGGTCGACCGCTGAAAGGTCTCAAGATTGAAGGTTCGGCTGAAGGTCAACACCACGCGGTTGTTCTCGATGGAAATCCGGGCGTCCTCCAGTGCGGAGCCGAGCGACATCTTGGTCTGCGCCACGTCGGCCACGAAGTCCGACCAGGCGTCGAGGATGGACTGCGGATCGTTGGCGCCCGACACCACCGGAGCGGGCGGGGCCGCTTCGCGAGCGACCGCGGGCACTTCGCGCTCGCGCGGGGCTCCGCTCATGTCCGGCGTGGGCGTGGGCACGCTGGTGACGGCGGGCGCCGGCGCGGGTTTGCTCCAGGCCGGCGTCGCCTGAGCGGGGGCGCGCCATGCGGCCGTCTGGGGCGGCAGGGCCGCGGGGGCGGCCGGCGCGGGCGCTTGGGCGGAAAGCTTTTCGAGGCGCTCGAGAATCACGCGCGGGTCCATGGATTTCTGGCCGAGGCGCAGCGCGTAAACCTCAAAAAGCGCGCGGGGCGTCTCGGAGTTGCGCATGTCGTCCAGGAGCCGGGCGATCAGGCGGATGTTTCGCTCGAGCGTCGGGAAATCGATTTCGGCGGCCTTGGCCTTCGCGGCGGGGTTGTTCACCTTGAAGGCGTCTTCCACGCCTGCCTTGGTCAGCATGAGGTCGTGGTAGTAGGCCTGGAGGTCCTTGGCGAGCTGGGTCAGGTCGACGCCGCCTTTCACCGCGTCGTTCACCGCGTTCAGGATTGGGGCGGGTTCGCCGGCCTGAATGATGCCGGAGATCTCCTGAATGAGTTCGAGCGGCAGCAGGCCCAGGAGCTCGCGCACGGTGGTCGCCGTGATGCCGTCCGGGGAGAAAACGAGCGCCTGGTCGAGAAGCGAAAGCGCGTCGCGCAGCGAGCCTTCCACGAAGCGGACGATGTCGGCGAGCGCCGCTTCCTCGACTTTGATTTTCTCTTTCCTGCAGATGTCCTGCAGATGCTTGAAGACGAGTTCAGCGGAAATGGGTCGCAGCGAGAAGCGCTGGCAGCGCGAGAGGATCGGCGCGGGGATCTTCTGCACTTCGGTGGTGGCCATCATGAACACCACGTGCGGCGGCGGCTCTTCCAGCGTCTTCAGCAGCGCGCCGAAGGCGTCCTTGGTGATCTGGTGGGCCTCGTCAATAATATAGATGCGGTAGCGGCTTCGGGCCGGCGCGTACTTCGCGCTCTCGCGCAATTCGCGGATCTGCTCGATGCCGCGGTTCGACGCGCCGTCGATTTCCAATACGTCGTCGGTGGAGGAACCCTGGCTGATGGTGACGCACGCGTCGCAGGCGTTGCAGGGCGTGGTGGTGGGGCCTTTGACGCAGTTAAGGCACTTGGCCAGGATGCGCGCGGTGGTGGTCTTGCCCACGCCGCGGGGTCCCGAAAAGATGTAGCCGTGCGCGACGCGGTTGGAGGAGAGC
>JBBRXR010000362.1:0-2735 GCA_038238485.1 Elusimicrobiota bacterium
AGATCGCCAAGATCCGCGGCGTCACCGTGATGAAAGGCCGCGGTTATTTCGAAGACGGCAAGACGCTTCGTGTCGAAACCAAAGAGGGCCAGATTTCCGTCGACTTTCAGGCGCTCATCATCGCCGCCGGATCGAAGCCGGCGCTTCCCAAAGCTTTTGACCTCGGCAATCCGCGCATCATGACCTCCACCGAAGCGCTCGAGCTCCCGGAGATTCCGGAAACGCTCCTCGTCGTCGGCGGCGGTTACATCGGCATGGAACTCGGCATGGTTTACGCGGGCCTCGGCTCCGGCGTCTCGCTCGTGGAAGCGATGCCCGGCATGCTCGGCGCGGTGGATCCCGACCTGATCCGGCCCATCCAGAACAAGGCGCAGAAGATGTTCAAGAGCCTGCGCTTCAGCGTGAAAGTTTTGAAAATGTCGACGTTCGGCCAGAAGATCAAGGTGGCGATGGAAGTCGACGGCCAGAAGGTGGAAGAGCTTTATGACCGCGTGCTCGTTTCCGTGGGCCGCGCGCCGCTCACGCAGAACCTCGGCATCGAGAACACCAAAATCCAGAAAGACGAGAAAGGTTTCCTTCGCGTCGACGCCCAGCAGCTCACCGCCGAGCCGAACATCTACGCGGTCGGCGACATCGTGGGCGGCGCCATGCTCGCGCACAAGGCCTCAAAGGAAGCGCGCATCGCCGTCGAGAACATCACGGGCGAGCACCGCGCGAACAAGGACATTTTGATCCCGGCCGTGGTCTTCACCGATCCGGAACTGGCGTGGGTGGGCATCACCGAGAACGAGGCGAAAGCCAGGAACATCCCGTACAAGGCCGCCCGCTTCCCCTGGGGAGCGTCGGGCCGCGCGATCAGCTTTGACCGTCCGGACGGACTCACCAAACTCATCGTGGATCCGGAGAGCGAACGCATCATCGGCGCCGGCATCGTCGGCGCGGGGGCGGGAGAATTGATCGGTGAGATGACGCTGGCAATCGAGGCGGGCCTCACGGCGCGCGATCTTGCCGAGACGGTGCATCCGCACCCGACCCTCTCAGAGACGTTGATGGAAGCCGCCGAAGTCTTCTACGGAACCGCCACCCACACGGCGCAGATGCGCCGCCCGGCCCCCGAAGCTACTCAGCCCGCGACGACTCCACAGTAACCACGCCGACGGCGTTTTCCTTGAGCGTGCGCCGGGTGGCGTAGTCGGAGAACGTCAGGATCGTCGCAATGACGAGCCAGGCGGCCGCCGCCCCCGCGAACATCTTGATGATGAACGCGCTCCGCTTGGCCTGCATGAAGTAAAGCACCACCAACCCCGCCTTCACCACCGCGATGACCATCGCGATAATGATGTTCCACGGCCCGAGATCCACGAAGGCCACGCCCACGGTGATGGCCAGAAGAACCATCAGCGCCGCGAACACTTTCAGATAAGTGCCCACCCCGAATTCCGGCTGTTCCTTTGTTTTTTCCATCTCAGTGCCTTCCGATCAGATAGAGCAGCGGATAAAGAAAGATCCAGACGATGTCGACGAAGTGCCAGTAGAGGCCGGCGTTTTCCACCTTGGAGGTGTTGCCGCCCGCGTAGTGGCCGCGCAGCGCGCGGACCGCGACGATGCCGAGAAAGAAGATTCCGCCGATGACGTGGAGGCCGTGCAGACCCGTCAGCACGAAATACAGACCGAAGAACAACTGGACGTTCGCCGCCTCCGGGCCGTCGTAAACGAAATTCGCGCCGGGGAAAAGATGGTGGTGAATGTGCTCGCTGTACTCCGTCGCCTTGATGCCGAGGAACGCGAAAGCGCACAGGATGGTGAAGGCGAGAAGGAGCGCGGTGCGCTTGCGCTGGTCATGCTCGGCGCAGTGCACGGCGAGCGCCACCGCAAGGCTGCTGGAAAGAAGCACGAGCGTGTTGATGCCGCCCAGCAGGGCGTCCATGTGGTGGCTCGCCGCTTCGAACGCGCCGCGATGCAGGAACAGATAGATGAGGTAAACGCCGACGGCCGCGCCGAAGAACATGGCTTCGGTGACGAGGAACACCCACATCCCGAAGACGGAGGTGATGCGGTCCCGCGTGATATGGGCACCCGGGGCGACGGCGTTCTCAGCCTTGGGCATGAGGCACCTCGCTGTTGATGTCATACGCGTACGGCTCGCCGGTGACCGTCACCGGGACGTCGAAATTGTGAACGGGCGGCGGTGACGACGTCTGCCATTCGAGACCCGTCGCGCCCCACGGGTTGTCTCCCGCCGGTTTGCCGCTTTTAAGCGAGCGCACGAGATAGATGAGCGGCAGCAGGTAACCGAGCGCGAGAATGGACGCGCCCGCCGTCGAGAGAACGTTCAGGACCTGAAATTCCGGCGGATAGGCGTGATAGCGGCGGGGCATGCCGAGATAACCCAGAACAAATTGCGGGAAGAACGTGAGGTTGAAGCCCGCGAAAATGAGGCCGGCCGAAATCTGACCCCAGAAACGAGGGTAAAGCCGGCCGGTGATCTTCGGCCACCAGAAGTGAAGAGCGCCCATGTAGGCCATCACCGCGCCGCCGACCATGATGTAGTGGAAGTGCGCGACGATGAAATAGGTGTCGGTGACGTGCACGTCGACGGCGATCGCGGCCAGGAAGAGCCCCGTCAGACCGCCGATCGTGAACAGACCGATGAAGCCGAGCGCGTAAAGCATGGGCGTCTCGAACGAGATGCGGCCGCGGTAAAGCGTGGCCGTCCAGTTGAAGACCTTGATGGC
>JBBRXR010000363.1:0-2734 GCA_038238485.1 Elusimicrobiota bacterium
GGCCGCGATAGTGGGCACTGAAGAAAAAATCCGTGCGCACGAGCCCCAGTGTCGGCACGTTCACGAGGAGGAACAGGACGAAATCGACGAGGGTGTAGGGAAGCTCGACGCGCGGCGCGAGGCGGATGGCCGTCTCGCCGGGGGTCAGACCCAGGGCTTTTCCGAGCGCCTCGGTCGTCGGAAGCATCGCGGACACGGAGTTCGCCGGCCTTTGATCGATGTTCAGCGTCCGGCCCTCTCCCCGCGACACGTGAACGGTGGCCGCGCCGTCCGCGGCCGTCACGGTGACATCCGCGCCCCGCGGGGAGACGCCGCTCACCTTGACCGAGGTGGCCCGCGCGCCCGGCACGAGTCCGTTGAAATCGGAGAGGGGTTCGACCGTCGACGCGCCGGGGAGGGGCTCGATCGCCTTCAAACCGACGAGCGCGGCGGCGCCGACGACGAGACCACGCGTCGGGCGCGGCGCGAGGAAAAGCGTGCGGCCCTGGAAAATCGAATCGAGCGGGGCTTTCTCCTGCGTGAAGACGTCGAGCGCCTTCGCGCCGTCAATGCCCTCGAGATGGGTAATCCGCGGTGTCCAGTCGATGACGCGGGCGCCGCTTTTCTCGATCCGCTCGCGAAGACCGTTCGTGTGAAATCCGCCCGTAACCAGGATGACCGTGGAAATTTTCTCGTCCGCGAAAAGCCCGTCGATGCGGGCGGCCATCGCGGCGTCGCGTGCTTCCGCTTCGCGGTAAAAGGACTCGAACGGCCGAAGCGTCGGTTCACCGCCGGCGGCGGCCTTGTAGGCGCGCCACTCTTCGGGCGAAAGAGAAAACGACAGGAGTTTGTCTTCAAGACGAAGCCGACGGCCTTCGTCCATCACGCGGGCTTCGGCTGGCGTTCGCGTGAGCGCGGACACCGCATCAGCTTCCATGTCCATGGCGGCCTGCTGAAGCGCGGCGGGGTCGATGCGATCGGCGAGAAGGACGTAGCCGAGGTACGCCGACATCGATGGATATCGGCGGAGCGTCACGCCGCAACGGCCGCAGACGTTCTCGAGGAAGGAATAGAAATCAGCGGCGCTCTCGGTGCCCGACCGGTAGGCGAGGCTCTTTTCAACGAGCGCCTGGGCTTCGGCGCCGGTCAGTTTGCGCGCAAGTTCTTCAATCAGGAGGCGGCGTTCCGCGGCGGTGCGGTCGAGGTCGATGGACTTCTCGAGACGCGAGGCTTCAAGGAAATCTCGGATGGCCGGCGGAATGCGTCGCGCATGCGGCGCGAGCCCGGCAAGATGGTCGCTCAAGGGGAGGAGGCCCGCGTAATAGTCCGCGACGGCGGCGTCGAGCGCCCGGAGCGCGGGCGAAAGGACGGCCGCTTTTTCTCTCGCGAGCGCGGCCGCGCGATCGGCGTGGCGGCGCGTGGCTTCGGCCTTCACGGCGCTCGCGTCGCGATACGCCTGGGCGTTCGCTTCATAATGAACGGCGTCGTCCGCGCCAATGACGGGGACGGACGTGTTCGACGTCAGCAACGCGTGAAGTGGACCATCAAGAAGCTGGGTTTCCGCAAGACGATCGGCGACGCGGCGAACGTGGGCCCGTCGAGCGGGAGTTCTAAATCCGTCGAGGCGGAGCGGAGACCATTCCCCTTCCAGCGCCACGGCGCCGGTGAAGGGAAGAAGGGCGGCGACAGCCTTTCCCAGATTGGACTGCGCCTCCGCGTTGAGATGAACATCCTGAAGATGGACCACCGTGCGGCCATTGCCGCGCGGGGAGCGCGCGCCGACGCGACCGAGCGACCAGGGAAGCGCGGCGACAGCCGCATCGATTCCGGCCTTCGGCGCTGCCATGGTTTTGACGTCGGCCGTGGCGGAGCGCGGAGATGGTCCCATCGGAAGGAAAGCGGGAGCGGGAAGGCCGGCGACCTCAAAGCGGCGGTTCGGGGACGAGGAGGCGGCGCGACGCTCGCGCCAGACGAAGGATTCCGACAGCGCGGCAACGGCGGGTTCCGAAGCAAGAACGGACGCGAGAAGCGCCGCGAGAAGACGGCGGAGCAGCTGAGGGGAGAGAAGCCTCGTCATTAATAAGGAGAATAACGGAACGGTCTTAAGACCGCCTTAACGCGTGATGAACAAATCGCAAACAATAAACGATGCGATTCCCAGAGATGAATCCGCCCCACGCCCCCTCAGAAATAGAAAACCCCCGGGAGCGCGGGGCCCCCGGGGGTTTTCGACCGAAATGAAGCTGATTTTTAACCTTCGAGGTATTCCTTAAGCACCCGGCTGCGCGAGGGATGGCGCAGTTTGCGGATGGCCTTGGCTTCGATCTGACGGACGCGCTCGCGCGTGACGTTGAAGATCCGGCCGAGTTCTTCCAGCGTGCGAGGATAACCGGTGCCGATGCCGAAACGGAGGCGGATGATCTGCGCCTCGCGCTCGGAGAGCGTCGAGAGGGCGCGTTCCACTTCCCGGTGCCGCAAGAAATCCTGGGCGCCTTCGGACGGTTCCTGTCCGGCCTTGTCCTCGATGAACTCTTCAAGATAGGAGTCCTCGTCCTCGCCGACGGGCGTGGAGAGCGACACCGGGTCCTGCATGATGCGCAGGATGCCGCGGACCTTGTCGATTGACAGGCGAAGCGCCTTCGAATATTCCTCGATGGTTGGATCGCGTCCGAGCTCCTGACGCGACTTGCGCGCGACCTTGGTGAGCTTGGAAATGATTTCCTTCATGTGGACCGGGATGCGGATCGTGCGCGCC
>JBBRXR010000364.1:0-2728 GCA_038238485.1 Elusimicrobiota bacterium
CCGCGGCCTGGAAGGCGCGCCTCGCGGCCGCCGAAGCGATGGAACTCGCGACGGGCTCGACGGCGTGCGGCCCGCACCGCGACGATCTGATGTTTTCGTTAAACGGCCGGCCGGCGCGGCTCTATGCGTCGGAAGGTCAGAAGCGCACGTGTGCGGTGTCCTTCAAGCTGGCCGAGATTCCCTACGTGGAAGGCCGCCTCGGTCAGAAACCGATTTGTCTTCTCGACGACGTGCTCTCGGAACTCGACGCCGAGCGCGCGGAGCTTTTGCTTCAGGAATTGTCGCAGACCGGGCAGTGCCTCGTCACGATGACCGGACTCGAGTCGTGGCCGCGGCGTTGCGATCTTCCGGCGTCGGTATTTCGCGTGGACGCCGACGGCGTGCGCAAGATTTCAGTGGAAGAAGCGATGAGCATCGCCGACGGAGACGACGGCGAGCAGGTGGGGCCGGCCCCCGTGCATTTCACGCTTCCGAACTAATTCGTCAGGACGTTCCCAGATGGACAAGATCCGTACGTATTTGAGGCGCGGTGAAGAGAAGCAGGTTCCCGCGGCGCAGGCCATGGAAGGCCTGCTGCGTCTGCTGCGCTTTGACCCGGCGATGTACGCCGTGTTCGAGATCTGGGACCGCGAGACGCGCGGGCTGATCCGCGGCTGCGAAGCCGCCGGAATTCAGGGAACGAGGCTGGTGGTAAAAGTGCCGTCGGCCGCGCATCGTCAGGAAATTCTTTACATCAAAGACCGGCTGTTGAACCGAGTGAACCAGGCATTGGGACGAAGGGTGATCACAGACATCCAATTCGAGCTGGCCGGCGACGCGTCCCGCGTGAACGCAGAGAAAGGGGGAAGTATTCGTGTCCAAGAACAAGCCCGATCAGGGTTCGAACGTCGTGGAAAAGTCTAGCGGCTACGACGCAGCGCAGATAACCGTTCTCGAAGGTCTCGAGGCGGTTCGCAAACGCCCAGCGATGTACATCGGCTCGACGGGGCAGAACGGACTGCACCACCTCGTCTACGAAGCCGTCGACAACGCCATCGACGAAATCCTCGGCGGTTTCGCCAAGAACGTGGAAGTCATTCTGCACGAGGATGGCTCGTGCTCCGTAGAAGACGACGGCCGCGGTATTCCCGTCGACGTGAAGAAAGATGAGAAGGACCCGAAGCTCAAGGGCAAGACGGCCCTCGAAATCATCATGACCACGCTCCACGCGGGCGGCAAGTTCGAGAAGTCCGCCTACAAGGTGTCGGGCGGCCTCCACGGCGTCGGCATCACCTGCGTGAACGCGCTGTCGACCTCGTTCAAGGCCGAGGTCTTTCGCGACGGGAAAATTTATTGCCAGTCGTACAAGATCGGCAAGCCCACCGGCCCCGTGGCCGTCACCGGCAAGACCGAGAAACGCGGAACGAAGGTGCACTTCCTGCCCGACGACACGATCTTCACCGCCACCAAGTTTTCTTTCGACGTTCTCTCAAACCGTCTTCGCGAACTCGCCTTCCTCAACGCCGGCGCCAACATCAAGATCGTCGACCAGCGCGAAGACAAGCAGCACAACTTCCACTATGAGGGCGGCATCAACGAGTTCATCAAGTACATGAACGCGCACAAGAAGGTGCTCCACCCGACCCCGATCTACGTCAGCAAAGAGAAAGACGGCGTCATGATCGAAGTGGCGATCCAGTACAACGACGCTTACTCCGAACAGGCCTATTCCTTCGTCAACAACATCAACACGATCGAAGGCGGAACGCACCTGGCCGGCTTTCGCTCGGCCCTGACCCGCGCGATCAACGATTACATTAAGAAGCGCGACCTGGCGAAGGGCCGCGACCTCGGCATCACCGGCGACGACTGCCGCGAGGGTCTCGCGATGGTCCTTTCCCTCAAGGTGCCGAACCCGCAGTTCGAAGGCCAGACCAAAACAAAACTCGGCAACAGCGAACTCGAAGGCCTCACGAAATCGATCGTGGGTGACGCGCTCGGCACTTTCTTCGAAGAGAACCCGGCCACCGCTTCCAAGATCTGCGAGAAGATCGTCAACGCCGCCGAGGCGCGCGAAGCCGCCCGTAAGGCGCGCGAGTTGACCCGCCGCAAGGGCGCGCTCGATGGCGCGTCACTGCCGGGCAAACTGGCCGACTGCCAGGAACGCGACCCCTCCAAATGCGAGCTCTACATCGTCGAAGGCGATTCGGCCGGCGGCTCGGCCAAGCAGGGGCGCAACCGCGGCTATCAGGCCGTGCTCCCTCTGCGCGGCAAGATCATCAACTGCGAGAAATCGCGCATCGCCAAGGTGCTCGCCAACGAGGAAATCCGCACGCTCATCACCGCCATCGGCTGCGGCGTGGGCAATTCCGCCGGCGAGAACACCGAGTCGGACGGTTTCAACATTTCCAAGCTGCGCTACCACAAGATCGTCATCATGACCGACGCCGACGTGGACGGCGCTCACATCCGCACGCTGCTTCTCACGTTCTTCTACCGGCAGATGCGGCCGCTCGTCGACCAGGGGCACGTGTACATCGCGCAGCCGCCGCTCTACAAGGTCGCCAAGGCGAAGAAAGAGTTCTACGTCGACACCGTCGAAGAGCTGGAGAAATGGCTCCTCGACCAGGCGCTTGAAACCACGCAGGTCACGCGGCTCAAGGGCGACAAGGATGCCGGCCAGGTGGAACCCGCCAAGCTGCGCAGCCTCGTCACCGACCTGATCGAGTACGAGAAACGCAAACGCATC
>JBBRXR010000365.1:0-2726 GCA_038238485.1 Elusimicrobiota bacterium
AAACGCCCCCGTTGGGCTCAACGGGGGCGTTTTCATTGGATCAGAGATTGAAGGCGGGCACCGCCGAGGTAACCCGCCACACGAAGCATGAACCGCGAATGGAAATCCTGCAAGGAGGACAATGGTCACAACGGCCCCGCGGGGCCGGCGGCTACTGCACCCGCCGCCAGTAGGGTTTCCCGCCACTGTCGGCCAAACGCCAGCTCGCGCCGCCGTTGAGGTCGATCAGGTAGACGTTGGAGTTCGTCGGCTTCACCTGAAAGTTATCGTTGTAGGACATGGACTTGAGGCCGGCCTTGCTGAGAGGACCCGGCATGCTCACCCAACGGGCCTGTTTGTTGACTTTTTCCAGGTACCAGGCGTCACCGGTCAGCTTATCGACCCGGAGGCCATTCTTCCCAAAGTTGCTGACGGCGACGGTTTCCCAGCGCCGGTCGGCGAAATTCGGGGTCTCGGTGGACCATACGGCGGCGGCCAACGAGAGACCGGCCAGAGCAAGTGTGAAGCGTTTCATTGTTCCCTCCTGAGGCGGACGGCCTCTCCACGAATGGTCTGCGAGCGAAGCTCGGCGATGTCCGCCAGAGCGATCTTGCGGTTGCCGAACAGGCCGGTGCCCACCCGGACGAAGCCGGCGTTCTCATCGAACCCGCCGAAGTTGCCGCGCACGTCGCGGCCACCGGCCAAGCGCAATTCGATCGCGGCGCCGGGCCGGAGGTTCTGAAAATAGGCGACGAAGTCGTCGTTCTTGAGGCCGTCGCGGACCCAGATGATCGGCTTCGGCGGTTCCGGCACCTCGGCCAGCGTGTGGCGAGGGGGCGCGACGGCGGCCGCGACGGGAGCCGAGGGGACCGGAAGCTCTGAGCGCAAAGACGTCTGCTCGGCTGTCTTCTGCTCATCGGGGCCGAGGATCTCGTTGCCGTCGTCGTCGATGTAAACGATGACCGTTCCGAACACGCGTGTTTCCACGCGCGTGACGATTGGCAGAAAGGGAAAAGGAATGTAGGTGGTGCGGCGATCGACCGCGGTGTTGACGAGCGCGTCGCCGTCCTTTCCGATCGCGCGGACGATGGCGGCGCCCACCGTGTCATCGCCGATGGGACCAAAACCGAAGATATACGTGGCCGTCGACGTGCCCGATGCAAGACCGACGGGCCATTCATAAGAGCCGATGGAGGTGGTGGAGACGATGGGCGCGGTCTGCCGGACGCAACCCGTGAGCGCGCCGACAAGAACCACCAAAGGGAAAGAGATGAGCTTTTTCATGATTACTGAGCGTACGACGCGAGGCCATTGCCGAACGACCAGTTCTCCTTGGTCACCTCGGTGAGGCTGATGACGACGTCCTCCGGGCGAACGCCGGCCTTTTCTTTCAGCAACCCGGCGACGCGCGCGTAGAGCGCCTTCTTCATCTCGAGCGTGCGGCCCGCGTTGAGGGTGATCTGGATAACCACGATGCCATCGGTGCGCTGAACGCCGAGGTACGCGGCGTCGTAGATCACTTCCCCGGCGCTGTGGTTCGAAAGGATCTGAAACTTGTCATCGGCAGGGACCTTGATCGTCTCGACCATCGCCTGGTGGACGGCATCTGAAATAGCACGACGCGCCGCGTCGGCGCGGCCGTCGTTCATGGAAATTCTTACGAGCGGCATGTTCTGACCCCTTGATCGAAAGTCATCGAAATCCTTTTTTACATTGATTTTCCGCGTCTTTCCCACCACAATTGACTAGATGAACGGTGACAAAGGCAACGGTTCCGGAAAGAAATTTCTATTCGTGTCTGATATCGGCTGCATCGGCGACCTCGCCCATGTGGTCAAGAGCGAAGGAAACCAGGTCCGTTACTGCATCCTTGATCGCCACGAGAAAAATGTTTCCGACGGATTCGTCGACAAGGTCGACAAATGGGAGGAGTCGGTCGACTGGGCCGATGTCATCGTCTTCGACGACATCGGCTTCGGCCTCGTGATCGAACGCCTTCGCCGTGACGGGAAAAAAGTGGTCGGCGGAAGCCTTCTCGCCGACAAACTCGAGTTCGACCGCGACTGGGCGCAGGAAGAACTCAAGAACTGCGGCGTGAACACGCTGCCCTGCTGGGATTTCTCCTCTTTTGATGAAGCGCTCAAGTTCGTCAAGCAAAACACCGGGCGCTACGTCGTCAAACCCAACGGAAAAGCCCAGGATGAAAAGGTCCTCTCATTCGTCGGCCAGGAAGAAGACGGCCTGGACGTGATCAACATGCTCGAGCGCTACAAAGCGGGCTGGGGATCCAAGATCAAAAGTTTCCAGCTCCAGAAATTCGTGTCCGGCGTTGAGGTCGCGATCGGCGCGTTCTTCAACGGAAGTGAATTCTACCTTCCTGCCTGCATTAATTTCGAACATAAACGCATGTTCAACGACGAAATCGGACCGACGACGGGCGAGATGGGGACGTCCATGCTCTGGACCGGCTCCAACCGCTTCTACCAGGAAACCCTTAAAAAGTTCGAAAAGCGCCTCGCCGAGATTGGGTTCATCGGCTACTTTGACATCAATTGCATCGTCAATTCGCGCGGAATCTACCCGCTCGAGATCACGCCGCGCTTCGGCTACCCGACGATCAACATTCAGATGGAGGGCGTGACTTCGAAATGGGGCGACCTGCTGTATGCCATGGCCAACAAGCAGCCGTTCCAGCTCAAGACGGCCAAGGGGTATCAGATCGGGGTGGTCATCGCCGTGCCGCCCTA
>JBBRXR010000366.1:0-2719 GCA_038238485.1 Elusimicrobiota bacterium
GGGGTTGTCCTCTCTGCGGAGGGTGATCACGCCGACGGCGATCAACGTTACGGCGGAAATGAGACCGAGGGCAGCGCGCGCGAACGAACCGTCGACCGGTCCCCGCCGTATGATCCAGCGAAGCGTGCCGCGCCCCCAGAAGAGATTGGGCAGAAGAAGAACGAGGAAAAAGAGAGACGCGCCATCATTGATCGAGACCCACTCGGGCAGAGAGAGTCCGAAGAGAATTGGAATCATCCCGCTGCTGGCGGGAAACATCGACGGCGCCATTGGCGTGCGCGCGCCGTGAACAACCACGCCGCTCAGGCACACGAATGCCAGCGCGGCGATCGCCGCGGCGTCGAGGGCGTTCCTGATGGCGTTGCTGGACTCGTTCATCTTCTGCGCTCTCATACCAAATTCCCCCTCCGCCCAAGAAGCGGGGCGTTGCCCGCATGACAGTGAAACACCCGCGCAGGCGCCGCTCCGCGCCGTGGCTCGCCATCATGGCGGGCGTCATCTCTTTGACCGCCGCGGGCGCCGCGGTCGTGATCCTGGCCGAACTCAAGCTCACGCGTCTCGTTCCCGGTGGCTTGGGCGAGAGCTTTTCCACGCGCATCTACGCCGCGCCATTCGAACTGGCCCCCGACCGGTTCTACATCATCGATGAATTGACGCGCCGCCTGGACCGCGCCGGCTATCACCGCACACCCACCTCGACCGTCGCTCCGCAACCCGGCGAATACAAATGGGTAGAACCCGAACTCACGGTCAACCTTCGCGGTTTTAAAACGCCGGTATTCCATCAGGATCCCGGCGTGTTCCGCATGACGCGTGGCGCCTCCGATCACTGGGCTCTTGTCGACGCATCAAGCAATCCGGTAGACGAGGCCCTCATCGAACCGGAGCTCGCCGCCGAACTCTCCGGCCCGAACAAGGTTCGTCGTGACCCGGCCACCTGGGACGAATACCCCCAATCACTTGTGAACGCCGTGGTTGCCGTGGAAGACCGCCGCTTCTTTACGCATCACGGGATCGACGCGCGCTCGATCGGGCGCGCGCTGTTTTTCAATATCCGCAATCGCAAGCGGCTCCAGGGTGGCAGCACGATCACGCAGCAACTCGCCAAGAATCTCTTCCTGACCCACAAACGCACGCTCCGCCGGAAACTGGTGGAGGCGGCCCTGGCCGTCTACCTTGACTTTCGCTATTCGAAGCAGAAAATTCTCACGCTCTACCTCAACCAGATCTACATGGGACAGGACGGTTTCGTGAGCGTCGCCGGTGTGAAGGCGGCGGCGGATTTCTATTTCGCAAAGCCGTTAAACACACTGTCGCTCTCGGAGTCCGCCACGCTGGCGGGCCTCATCCGGTCTCCTTATCGTTATAATCCGATTCAAAACGAGCAGGCCGCGCGCGAGCGTCGCGACACGGTGCTCTCGGTGATGCAGGAGACGGGCTACCTCTCCCTTCAAGAAGCGGAGGCCGCCAAGAAGACCCCCATCCCCACGTGGAAGCGCGTGGTCTCCGACGGCAATTCGAGCGACAACGACTACTTCGTGGCCGAGGTCGTTCGCCGCATTCTCCCCCGCTACAACGAAGACATGCTTTTTCGTTATGGACTCAAGATCCACACGACGCTCGACCCCGTCATGCAGGCGGCCGCGCAAAAAGCCGTTCGCATGACGCACCAGCAGGCGGCGCTTGTGGCCCTCGATCCGGGGTCCGGACGCGTGCTCGCGCTCGTGGGCGGTAAACAGTATCGCGAAAGTCAATTCAACCGCGCGTCGCAGGCGATGCGCCAGCCCGGCAGCGCCTTCAAACCATTCGTGTACGGCGCGGCGCTCGAGACGGGGCTCACGCCCGCGACCATCGTTCACGACGAGCCGCGCGCCTTCACCGACGGCAGCAAGGTCTGGGCGCCGCAGAACTTCGACCGCGTCTACCGCGGCGACGTGACGATGCGCCAGGCCCTCGCCTCCTCGCTCAATGGCGCGACGCTCGACCTGGCCCAGCGTATCGGCACGCCCACGGTCATCAAGTTCGCGCGCAAGCTCGGAATTCAGAGCGCGCTCGACAAGAGCCTCGCCATCGCGCTCGGTGTATCCGAGGTCACGCCGCTCGAACTCACCGCCGGCTACGCGCCGTTTGTTAATGGCGGCTTTGAAGTCGAGCCGTATCTGGTGACCGCGGTATTCGACGCGAGCGACAATCTGCTCGAGCTGGCCGCGCCGGAACGGACATCCGTCCTTGATCCGGCCCTCGCCTACCTCATGACGTCGATGCTGGAGACAACGGTAACAGGTGGAACGGCCCAGGGCCTCGCGGGGCTCGGCTGGACGCACCCGTCGGCCGGCAAGACCGGCACAACCAATGAAGGGAAGGACGCCTGGTTCGTCGGCTACACCGCGGAGCTTCTCGCGGGTGTCTGGGTGGGCGATGACGAAGGCAAGTCCGTCAACCTGACCGGCGCGAAAAACGCCATCCCGATCTGGGCGGCTTTCATGACAAGCGTTGCGGGGGCCCGCCCGAAGGTTCCTTTTGAAAAGCCGACAGGCGTCGTGACCGCGAAGATCGACCCCACCACGGGCCTGCTCGCTCGCTCGGGTTGCCCGACGCGCAGCGACGAGATGTTCGTGGCGGGCACCGAGCCGACACGCAGTTGCTCGATCCACGCCGGCGGCATCAAAGGTTTCTTTCAACGGCTCTTCAAGAAGAAGGCCGAGAATGAGCCCGTCAA
>JBBRXR010000367.1:0-2718 GCA_038238485.1 Elusimicrobiota bacterium
AGGTGCAGGCAGCGCAGGCCCCCCATCTGGAACAGATACATCGTGTTGGGTCCGTTGATCTGCCCCTGTTCGGCGTCGTGGGCCGACGGGATCCCGGTGACCACCAGCCCGGAGGCGACCGTCGTGGTGCCGGTGCTCTCGACCAGGTCGAGGGTGGCCGCCCGGGTGTGAACGGCCTGCCGGAAGTCGTGGTCAAAATGCCGGTGGGTGATGAGGAGCGCGTCGGCCCGCAGGCGGAGGACGCCGTAGCCCACGGTGGCGTCGAACGGATCGATCGTGACCGTGCGGCCCACGCTGTCGACGATGGAAAAGCAGGAGTGGCCGTGCCAGGTGATGTCGATGCCGTACTTGGCGGCGCCCGTTTCCGGCGGAAGCGGTTTGACCGAACAGCCCGCCGCGAGGAGCGCCAGGGCCGCGATCCATCGGCGCGCCGGCCGCATGGATCTTTTACAGGCCCGCGCGCCGCAGGCGCCGGGCCGCTTCGACGGCGTGATAGGTGATGATGAGGTCGGCGCCCGCCCGCTTGATGGCGGTGAGCACTTCGAGCGCGGCGCGCGAGTCCGCGGCGCCGTCCAACCAGGAAAGTTTTTCCGCTGCCTTCACCATCGCGTATTCGCCCGACACATTGTAAGCGCAGATCGGGACATCCACGGCCTTGCGGGCCGCGGCGATGACATCGAGGTAGGCGAGCGCCGGTTTCACCATGACGATGTCGGCGCCCTCGGCGACATCGGTTTTGATTTCGCGCAGGGCCTCGCGCGCGTTGGGCGGGTCCATCTGGTAGCCGCGGCGGTCGCCGAACTTCGGCGCGGAACCGGCGGCGTCGCGAAACGGCCCGTAAAACACGCTGGCGAATTTCGCCGCGTACGCCAGGATTCCCGTGTCGAAAAATTTCGCGCCGTCGAGCGCCGCGCGGACGACCTTCACCGTGCCGTCCATCATGCCGGACGGGGCGATGAGATCGGCGCCGGCCCGGGCCTGGGCGACGGCCGTGCGCGCGATCAGCCGGAGCGTCGCGTCGTTATCGACGCGCCCGCCGTTCATCACGCCGCAATGGCCGTGCGTCGAGTATTCGCAGAAGCAAAGATCGGTGATGACCACGAGCTCGTGAAATTTCTTCTTGAGCGCGCGCGTGGCCCGCTGGACGATGCCTGTCGGCGACCAGGCTTCCGAGCCGAGCGCGTCTTTCTTCTTCGGGATCCCGAACAGCAGGACGGCGGGAATGCCGAGTTGATACGCGATGCCGGCTTCGTGGAGGAGTTCGTCCACCGAGAGCTGGAACTGGCCCGGCATCGACGCGATCGGCCGGCGAACGCGATCGCCGTGCGTGACGAAAAAGGGCGCGATGAACTGGGACGGCGAGAGTCGCGTCTCTCGCGCCATGTCGCGAAGTCCGCTCAACCGGCGGAGCCGGCGCGGTCGCGATTTGAGCGGGGCAACCTTCACGCCTCCACCATGACGCGCGCGAAGGACTGCAGGACGGCCTGGCGCGCGGCGGAAATTTCGTCGGCGGACAGCGGCGGCGCCAGCGGCGCGCGCGCCAGCTCTTTCAGCCCGGCGGGCGTCGTCGGACGAATAAATACCGAGCACACGAGCGGATGGGAGAGTGCGAACTGAACGGCGGCTTGGGCGGGCGTGCGGCCCGTGTCCTGCCACAAGAACGAGAGGTCGGAGGTCACACCGTCGAATCCGAAGTGCGGCGCGCTCATGAACCGGGGCAGGTGGCGTTCCTCCCCTGAGAACTGGCGGGGACCGGGCGCGTCTTCGATCAGGACGAAATTGTTTCGCGCCGCCAGCGCGGCGTTCGCACGGCCGTCAAATTCGGCGCGCATCCCGGCGTGGGAGACGCTTCCCGAGACACGAAGACGGTGCACGGCGTCCCCGACCTCCCCGCGGTGAAGATCCGCGGGGGACACGCCGTCCAGGATCAGCAGGTCCACGCGTGGAAGCGCGAGCGCCCGCAGGCGAGCGTCGAGGCATTCGGAAAGTGAGGCGAATTCCCCCTTCCACGGAAGGCGAAGGGCGACGGAAATTTTGGAGCGCCGTTCGCCCGCGAGCGCGCCCGAGAACGCGGCGTCCGAGGGGTGGGACTCTCCAGCCGCGAGAACGAAGTTCATTCCCTCGTCATACGCGAGGCGGATCAGCATCTCAGCGGACGCCGGTTCAGCGGGCGCGTCCGCGCCGTCGAGCGCGAGGGCCACTTCCGAGACGAGCAGATCGGTGTCGGAGACCGCGCGGAACTTCATCAGTGCTCGGTGATCTGGACCGCGCGCCGCAGCGGAAGCGACAGCGATTTGGTTTCAAGGAGACCGGCGGCCAATGCGCCGACGTAGTAGATCCACCACTGATTGGGGATGTCGGCGAAAAGATAAAGCAGCCCGACAGAGAGCATCGACAGCGAGAACGCAATGCAGGCCGCGCCCATGAAGTAAAGCTTCCGCGGCATGTTGTCGTAGAGCATTTTCTTCTCGATCGGATAGTTGAAGCCATGCCAGAGCACCAGCGTGCCCGCGCCGAATACCAGCATGACGGGGTCGATCAGGCGAACGAGGAAGAGAATCGGCATCATGTGCGCGCCCTCGCCGCGGCCGCCCGCGAACCAGACGCCGTCGTAGGCCGGGTGGTCTCCCATCATGAAAATTACTTCCGACCCGCCGATCGCCTTCACGTTGACGATGACAAAGACCGTCGCGAGCAGGATCCCGATGCCAAAGAGGC
>JBBRXR010000368.1:0-2704 GCA_038238485.1 Elusimicrobiota bacterium
ACGCGGCGGAGCTCGCCCAGGATCATGAGGACATGGTCCTTCAGGTAAAGGTGAAGGTCGGTGATGACCTGGTCGTTGCGGCTGCGCCCGGTGTGGAGCGCGCCGCCGACCGGGCCGATGCGCCGCATGAGCTCGCGCTCGATGGCGAAGTGGATGTCCTCGTCGGACGGGATCTGTTTGCCCTTGTTGAGGTCTTTGAGGATCGCGTTGAGGCCCTTGATGATTTTCGCGACCGAGTTCTTCGGCAGAATTTTTGTTTTTCCGAGCATCTCGGCGTGCGCGATCGAACCCTGGATGTCGTAGGGCGCGAGACGAACGTCGTAGGAGAAGGATTCGATGAACTGTTGGGGGTGTTTGGTTGTCATTTATTTTTTATTCAGAAGGGCGTTCATTTTGATGGGAAGCCCGAAGAGATTGATGAATCCGGTCGCGTCGGCCTGATTGTACTGACCGCCCGCCTCGAACGACACCCAATCCTGGGAATAGAGCGAGCGCGCGGCCTTGCGGCTGAGAACGTCGATGTTGCCTTTGTAGAGACGAAGCTTGACCGAGCCCGTGACGTTGCGCTGGGTCTTCTGGATCAGCGTCCAGAGGGCCTCGCGCAGCGGCGTGAACCACTGGCCGTTGTAGGTGAGCTCGCCGAACTTCGGGCCGAGCTGCTCTTTGAAATGAAGCGTGTCGCGATCAAGCGCGAGCGTTTCCAGCTCGCGGTGCGCGTAGTAAAGGATCGTGGCGCCGGGGCACTCGTAAATGCCGCGGCTCTTGAGGCCGACCAAACGGTTTTCGACGAGGTCGACGCGGCCGATGGCGTTCCTGCCGCCGATGTCGTTGAGCGTGGTGACCATCTTCACCGGGTTCATGGCGCGGCCGTTCAGCTTCACCGGCACGCCTTTTAAGAAGGAGATTTCCACGTCGGTCGGGCGGTTGGGCGCCTTGGCGGGCGACGTCGTCCAT
This sequence comes from Elusimicrobiota bacterium, assembly GCA_038238485.1. GTDB lineage: Bacteria > Elusimicrobiota > Elusimicrobia > F11 > F11 > JBBRXR01. Next base: position 955 of record JBBRXR010000368.1, read on the forward strand.
TCATAAACGTCTTCCGGCACGGCCTTGGTCAGGTCTTCGAGGATGCCGCCTTCGTGCGAGATGTGCCAGAGGTTGGCGTCCGACGAGTAGGGCTTCTTTTTCGAGACGGGAATCGGAATGCCGTGGCGCTCGGCGTAGGCGATCAAGTCTTCGCGGCCCTGGAAGTCCCAGGTGCGCCACGGGGCGATGATCTGCAGATGAGGCGCCAGCGCTTTGAAAGTGAGCTCGAAGCGCACCTGATCGTTGCCCTTGCCGGTGGAGCCGTGGCAGACGGCGTCGCAGCTGGTCTGCTTGGCGATCTCGACGACTTTCTGCGCGATCAGCGGCCGCGCCAGCGAGGTGCCGAGGAGATATTTGTGCTCGTAGACCGCGTGCGACATGAGCGCGGGCCAGAGATAGTCGGTGACGTATTCTTCGGCGACCTTGGGCGCGTAGAACTCGGCGGCGCCGGTCTTGAAGGCCTTCTTGCGGACGGCGACCGCGTCTTCGCGCTGGCCGATGTCCACGTAACACGCCACGATGTCGGCGCTGTAGACTTCTTTCAACCAGGTGAGGATGACGGACGTGTCGAGCCCGCCGGAATAGGCGAGACAGATTTTCTTGGGCGGTGTCGAGGGCATGGAAGGACTAGCTCCGGGCGAGGATTTCGATCAGCAGAACAATGGTCTTGAGCGTGCTGTCGTGAATCAAATCTTTCTGGTCGTTATAAATGGCCTGGTTCATTTTCGCGGAAGTCTGGTCGAATCGCCAGCGGATGTCCTTAATGTCGCCCATCCGGACGCCCGCGGCGCGGGACGTGAGAACGGCAGCCTCGATCTCCTGAAGCGCGTCTTCCAAACCGAGGTCGGTCGTGATCAGTTGCGCTGGCTCGGCCATGACGTTCTCCCTATGAAATGAGGCCCGCCACAGTAACAGTTTTTTGAACGGCGACATAGTCCCCGGCCGCGTGCTACGATGCCCGCCATGACCCCTTATGATGTCGTGGTGGTCGGCCTCGGTCGCGCCGGCGCCGCCGTCGCCGATGCCGCCGCTTCCGCCGGAAAAAAAGTGGCCGTGATTCGGCTGCCCGACGATGATGACCACGCCGACCGCCTCGCGTACGCGCTGGAAGAAGCGCCGCGCCCGCAGCCCGCGCCCGTGCGCTTCGACGTTCTGGACGGCCCCGCCGCTTTCCTCTCGCCCACCGCCCTGTCCGTCGGCGGCGCCGAAATTTCCGCGCGCCGCTTCGTGCTCACGGTCGGCGCGCGCCCCCGTTTTCCCGATGGCCTGGACGGCGTTCCGCTCATGACGCCGCTCGACGCGCTCACCGCCGCGCACGCGCGGCCGCTCAACGCTGTCGTGCTGGGCGGCGGCCCCGTCGCCGTCGTCGTGGCCGACCGGCTCCGCTCGGCAGGCGGCCGCGTTACCATCGCCGCGCGGTCCCCCCGCCTTCTGCCCAGAGAAGATGAAAGTTTGTCGGACGCGCTCGCCGGACGCCTGCGTTCGCGCGGCATCGCGCTCAACCTCGCCATCACCGGTCTCGCGGTGTCGCCGCTCGACGGCGGCCTTCACGCGCGCTTCTGCTGCGGCGTGGACAACCTGGAAGCGCAGGTGGACGTCGTGGTCGCGGCCACCGGTCTCGCGCCCGCCACAGCCGGTCTGGCGCTCGAGAAAGCGGGCGTCCTCACCCGCAACGGCTGTCTCGTGGTGAACGACGAAATGCAGACGTCAAACCCGCGCGTCTACGCGGTCGGGCACGCGGTGGAACCGG
>JBBRXR010000369.1:0-2682 GCA_038238485.1 Elusimicrobiota bacterium
CACAACCTCAAAAATCTCACTCTGAAAATTCCCCGCAACAAGCTCGTCGTGGTGACTGGTCTGTCCGGCTCTGGGAAATCGTCGCTCGCGTTTGACACGCTCTACGCCGAAGGTCAGCGCCGATACGTTGAATCTCTCTCCGCTTACGCCCGGCAGTTCCTCGAGATGATGGACAAGCCTGATGTGGACGTCATCGAGGGCCTTTCGCCGGCCATCGCCATAGAGCAGCGGGCGCCGAGCCACAATCCGCGCTCGACCGTCGGCACGGTGACGGAAATTTACGACTACCTGCGCCTTCTCTACGCGCGCATCGGCACGCCCCATTGCCCGCAGTGCGGCAAGGTCATCCGGCCGCAGTCGGCCCAGCAGATCATCCAGGACGTCGGGTCGCTTCCGCAGGGAACCCAGGTCACCATTCTCGCGCCGCTCGTGCGCGGACGCAAAGGCACCTACGTCGAACTTTTCGAACGCTACGCGCGCAACGGCTTCATCCGTGTGCGCGTGAACGGAAAAATCCACCGTCTTGAGGACAAGATTCCGCTCGATCGCCACAAGAAACACGACATCGAGCTCGTGGTCGACCGGATCGAGATCACGCCGGAGAACCGCGATCGCTTGTCCGATTCCATCGAAACGGCGCTCAAGGAATCCCGCGGACTGCTCATGGCCGACATTGGAAAGGAAGGCATCCGCCTTTACAGCGAGCACCACTCGTGTCCCGACTGCGGCCTCTCGATGCCGGAGATCGAGCCGCGCCTCTTTTCCTTCAACAGCCCCTACGGCGCGTGCCCGGACTGCGACGGCCTCGGCAACCAGGTGAAAGTGACCGAAGACCTCGTGGTGCCCGACCCGGCGAAGTCAATTGACGACGGCGCCATTCAGGCCTGGTCCGATCCCGTGACGACGCGCACCAACCGCTGGAAGCAGTCTTGGGCTTCCTACTATGACGAGATGATTTCGGACGCTGCCAAGCGCAACCGCATTTCAACGCGCACGCCCTGGAAGGACCTGGACAAGGACGACCGCAAGAAGCTCCTGCACGGCGACGGCGATTTCGAAGGCGTCATCACCAACCTCCAGCGGCGTTACCGCGAGACGGAATCCGAATTCGTGAAGGAAGAGATCCAGACGCGCTTCATGTCCAAGCGGCAGTGTCCGACGTGCCACGGCGCGCGCCTCAAGAAGGAAGCGCTCTCCGTCAAGGTCGGCGGGCTTTCGATCGCCGAGCTTTGCGGCCGCGATGTGCAGGCCGCCGAGATCTTCTTCCGGGACCTGTCTCTGGGCGAGCGGGACACCAAGATTGGCAAGCAGATTTTCCAGGAGATCACGTCGCGCTTGAGCTTTCTCGTCCGCGTGGGCCTCGATTACGTCACGCTCGACCGTGAAAGCGGAACCCTCGCCGGCGGAGAAGCGCAGCGCATCCACCTTGCCACGCAGATCGGCGCAGGGCTGGTCGGCGTGCTGTACGTTCTCGACGAGCCGACCATCGGCCTCCACCCGCGCGACAACACGCGACTGCTGGCCACGCTCACGCGCCTGCGCGACCTCGGCAACACGCTCATTGTCGTCGAGCATGACGAGGAAACCATCCGCATGGCCGACTGGCTTATCGACCTGGGGCCCGGCGCCGGCGTCCACGGCGGCCACGTCGTGGCCGAAGGCCCGCCCGCGCAGGTCCTCAAGGACCCCAAGTCCATCACGGGCCAGTACCTCGAGGGCGGGAAGATCATCGCGGTGCCGTCCACGCGCCGCGAGCCCGGCGAAGCCTGGATCTCCATCCTCGGCGCCCAGCAGTTCAATCTGAAAGACATCGACGTGAAGATTCCGCTGGGTGTGTTCGTGGCCATTACGGGCGTGTCTGGCTCAGGCAAATCAACGCTCGTGCATGAGATCCTTCACAAAGGCCTCGCGCGCAAGCTGCACAACGCGAAGGACGAACCCGGAAAGCATCGCGGCCTGAAGGGTACCGAGAACCTCGACAAGGTCATCGTCGTCGACCAGGACCCGATCGGCCGCACCCCGCGCTCCAACCCGGCGACTTACACCGGGGCCTACGGTCCGATCCGCGAGATCTTTGCCCAGATTCCCGAGGCCAAGCGCCGCGGCTTCGGTCCGGGCCGCTTCTCGTTCAACGTGAAAGGCGGCCGCTGCGAAAACTGCGAGGGCGACGGCACGCTGAAGATTTCGATGCAGTTCCTGCCCGACGTTTACGTCGTGTGCGACGTGTGCAAGGGCGCGCGCTTCAACGAGGACACGCTCACCATCAAGTTCAAGGGGAAGTCGATCGCGCAGGTGCTCGACATGACCATCGAGGAAGCGGCTGAGTTTTTCTCGGCGCATCCGTCGATCCTGCGCATGATGAAGACGCTCAACGATGTGGGACTGAGCTACATGAAGCTGGGCCAGCCCGCCACGACGCTCTCTGGCGGCGAGGCCCAACGCGTAAAACTCGCGACCGAGCTCTCGAAGCGCGCCACCGGCCGCACGCTCTACATTCTCGACGAACCGACGACCGGGCTTCATTTCGCCGATATCGAGAAGCTCCTCCACGTCCTCCACCGCCTGGTGGACGCCGGAAACACGGTCGTGGTCATTGAGCACAACCTCGACGTGATCAAGACCGCCGATTGGCTCATCGACCTCGGCCCCGACGGTGGAGACCGCGGTGGCCGCGTCATGGCG
>JBBRXR010000370.1:0-2679 GCA_038238485.1 Elusimicrobiota bacterium
ATTCGCTCAAGGACGTGCCTCAGATGCTTCCGCCGGGGTTGCGCCTCGGTCCGAGCCCCGAGCGTGAGGACGTACGCGACGTTCTCGTCTCGCGCTTCGGCGAACTTCTTCGGGAGATGCCGAAAGGCTCGACGATCGGGACCGGCGCTCCGCGCCGCATCGCTCAGATCCGCCGCCTCTACTGGAAGCGCGGCTATCGAATCGAACCAATTCGCGGAAATGTCGACACGCGGTTACAGAAAGTCCGCGATGGGAAATATGACGCCGTGGTTCTGGCCGCCGCCGGCCTCAAGCGTCTCGGCCTTGAGGGTGAGATCACCGAATATCTGGAGCCGGAAGACATGATGCCCGCGCCGTGCCAGGGCTGCCTTGGACTTGAGTTGCGCGAAGACCGCGCCGACCTTCTCTCCGTTCTCGAGTCCATCAAGCATCCGCCATCCGACATCACGGCGCGCGCTGAGCGCGCGTTCCTTCAGGCCCTGGGCGGGGACTGCAACGTGCCCGTGGCGGCGTTCTCGGTCGTCGTCGGTAAAACGCTCGTGATGAAGGCCATCCTGCTCGACGCTTCCGGAGAGAAATCCGTCGCCGCCGCCGAAGACGGTCTGGCCTCCGAGCCGGAACTTGTCGGCGCGAAGCTCGCGGGGCGCGTCCTTTTCGAGGGCGGGTCGGAGCTTCTGATCTCGCCGGTGGTCTGATTTGAAACCGGGGAAAGTGTTTCTCGTCGGCGCCGGTCCCGGTGATCCAGATCTCATCACGCTGCGGGGCGCGCGTCTCATTCGGGACGCTGACGTCATCGTCACCGACGCGCTCGTCAGCCCGCGTCTCCTCCGCGGCGTGCGCGGCCTTGTCGTCGATGCGGGCAAGCGCGGCCCTGGCAAGGAGAACGAGCGCGCCCATGGGCCGAGCCAGACGTTCATCAACCGTCTGCTCATTCGCTTCGCGCGGTCCGGGAAAATGGTCGTGCGCCTGAAAGGGGGCGACCCGTTCGTTTTCGGCCGCGGCTCCGAAGAGCTCGAAGCGCTTCGCAAGGCCGGCCTCCGGTTTGAAGTTGTCCCCGGCGTGACGTCCGCTTCCGCCGTGCCGGCCTACGCCGGGATCCCGATCACCGATCGACGCTGGGCGTCGCAGGTCACATTCATCACGGGGCACGAACGCCTGGGGAAGGAGAGCGGCATCGACTGGGCGCGTCTTTCGCCGAAGGGAACGCTCGTCGTCCTGATGGGCGTCCTGTCGTGGCCAACGCTGAGCGGGAAGTTGATCGCGCTGGGCTGGCCGTCCGCCACACCGGTCGCCGCCATTGAAAACGGCGCCACGCCGCGTCAGCGCGTTCTGCGTGCCGCGCTGCGAGATTCGGCGAGGGTTTTCTCCTCGAAGAAGCTGTCCGCGCCGGCGATCGTCGTGGTGGGGCGCGTCGCCGCGCTCGCCGGCCCGCTCGCGTGGCTCGAGCGCGAACGTCCTCTCTTCGGTCGTCGCGTGGTCGTGACGCGCGCGGCGGAATCGAACGACCATTTGATCTCTTTGCTCGAGGCCGATGGCGCCGAGCCGATCGTCTGCCCGCTCATCCGCGTTCAGCCGCTCGCGTCCGCCGCGCTCGCGACGCTGCGCATGGCCTCGTCGGCCGCGCCGATGCCGTACGACTGGCTCATATTCCTCAGCGCGAACGCCGTCCGAATCTTTCATCAACTCTGGCCCGAAGCGTCCAACGCCCTGCGCCACGTTCCCGTGGTGGCGGTGGGCCCGCAGACGGCGCAAGCTGCGGCCACCGCTGGTTGGCGCGTGCGGAGAATGCCGGACGTCTTCAACTCCGCTGCCGTCCACCGCATTCTGGGCCGCCTGAAAGGAAAGCGCGTTTTGCTGCCGCGCGCTCGGATCGCGCCCCCGCACCTCGTTCGATCGATGGAAGGCGCCGGAGCCCGCGTCGACGTCCTTCCTATATATGAGACCGTTTTCACGAAGCCGACGGCACTGGCCCAAGCCGAGCTTTCCCACGGTGTGGACGCGGTGACCTTCCTTTCCGCATCGTCCGTTGACGCGTTCGACGCGGCCTTCTCCGGCGCCGCCCGACGGGCCCTTCTTAAAAACGTCTCGATTTTATCGATTGGTTCGATGACCAGTGCGGCGATCCGGCGCCGACTCCGGGTCCGGCCAGTCCAGTCCCGGGTGGCCACCGCGGAGGGCGTGATCGAAGCCTTGCGCCGCGTTTTCAGCTCGAAATAATCGTCCAACGGGTCTTGAAAAGACCCGTCCCCGCCGCCAACCTTGATGGTCATGCGATTCCGATCGTTGTGGACGGCTCTCGTCCTTACCCTTGCCGTCTCGACCCTTCAGGCCGCCGCCCGGCTGCCCTACGCTTCCGATGAAATCATTGTCCGCTTTCGGACCGCCGTACCCACGGCCGCCGCTGGCTTGTCCGCGGCGGGGTTTTCCTCGCTTCCGGGCGCGGCAGCCCAGGCGCTCTCCTCCGTCGGCGCCACGCAGATCATTCCCTTCAAGTCGCAGCGCATGACGCGTCCTGTCGGTTTTTCACTTGCGGCGATCAGCGCCTTTGAGCCGCTGGGACGCACGTACCGCGTTCGGCTGCCCGCCGGGTCAGATGTTCCCGCTGCGGTCGCGCGGATCTCCGCCAACGCCGCCGTTGAGATCGCGGAGCCCAACCAGTTTTTCCACCTCTCCCAGGTC
>JBBRXR010000371.1:0-2664 GCA_038238485.1 Elusimicrobiota bacterium
GCCAGACTCGTTCGCGACCACGAAAGCCTCGCGGGCGCCGTCGCCCGCACGCGCGCCCGCGGCATCCGCGACCGCGTCGCGCTCCAATCCACCGACGGCCTGGCCGCCGCGCTCGGACGCTTCGGCGCGGACGGGCGCACCGCGCTCGCCGTGCTCCGCTCGGTCGCCCGCGATCGAGGTCCGCTCTTCACCGCGGCGTCGCTCGCGCGCTGGGCGCTGGGTTGGCTGCAGGGACGCTTCGCCGACCGCCGCTACCAACGCGCGGTGTCGATGGCCGACGGCACGCCCGAGGCCGCGCGAAACGCGGACCCGTCGACCCTCGTGGCCTTTGACGTCGACGCGTTCGCCACCGACGGGGAGCACGCCGTCGCGCAGGAACACATTTTCAATCGCGCCCGCGCGCTCAGAGCGGATCACCCCGGCGACGCCCTGATCTATCTCGCGTCGCCCGATGACGACAGGTCGGCCACCGAAGCCCGGATCACCGCGAACCTGCTGGCGGCGGCGCGACGCGGCGGCATCGAAACTGCGATGCGGGCCTACCTGGCGAGAAGCCGATTCGTGGCCTTCGACGCCGCGGCCTTCGACCCGACGGCGGTGTTCGAAGCCTCCGTGGCCGCCCTGATGAATTACACCGACGCCGGCGCGGTGCGCGAGGCCATGCGCTCGCTTCGCCTGTCGCTCATGACGGACTCAGCCGCCCGCGTGGCGGCGGACAACCCGCTGGCCGGCGTGGAAATTTTCCTTCTGGAAGCGGGACTGCGCGCCGTCCCGATGCTCCGCGCCATCGAGAACGAGATCAACGCCGTCCGGATTGTCGCGACCAACGCCTAGCCTTCATTTCCGCTAGAATGGTCCCGTGCCATTCGTCCTCAAACAATTCCCGATCGGGCCGATGCAGAACTTCGGCTACCTGATCGGCGACGTCGCCACCAAAAAAGCCATGCTCGTCGACCCCGCGTGGTCGCCGCCGGAACTGATGAAGGTCGCCGCCGACGCCGGCTTCACGGTCGCCGCCCTGGCGATCACCCACGCCCACTTCGACCACACCAACGCCGTCGACACCCTTCTCGAGCGCATCGACGTGCCCGTCTACGCGCACGCCGACGAGATTGTCTACGCGAAGTCGGGCACCAACATCGTGGGAGACCTCGGCCGGACCGTCAAAGCCGTGGCCGGCTCGGAGAAGGTGAAGCTGGGGGAAACCGAGATCGAGTTCCTGCACACGCCCGGCCACACGCCGGGCTCCGTTTGCCTCCGGGTGGGCGACCACCTGATCACGGGCGACACCCTTTTCATCGGCGGCTGCGGCCGCACCGACCTGCCGGGGGGCAACCCGGGCCAGCTTTTCCGCACGCTCCAGAAGCTGGGCCAGCTGTCGCCGACCCTCGAGGTCTGCCCGGGCCACGATTATGGCCAGGTCCCGAGGCGGGCCCTGGGCGAGGAACTCAAGCTCAACCCCTATCTCCGGCTCAAGGACGAAGACAGCTTCATCGACTCGCTCGGCTAAGAATTCCTACAATGGACGTCCGACCACAGCACGACCGTCACCAGGAGCTTTTCATGTCATCCGCCACCGAACAGAAATCCCGCGCCACCGACCTGACGCAACTCGCGATCAACACCATCCGCTTTCTCTCCGTCGACGCGGTGGAAAAGGCCAACTCCGGCCATCCCGGCACGCCGATGGCGCTGGCGCCCACCGCCTACACGCTCTACACGCAGGTGATGAACCACAACCCGAAGAACCCGTTGTGGCCCAACCGCGACCGGTTCATTCTTTCGTGCGGCCACGCGTCGATGCTGCTTTACTCGATGCTCTATCTCACCGGGTACGGCCTCACGCTCGAGGACATCAAGGAATTCCGCCAGTGGCGCAGCCACACGCCCGGACATCCGGAAGTGACCGAGACGCCCGGCGTGGAAACCACCACGGGCCCGCTCGGCCAGGGCATCGCCACCGCCGTCGGCATGGCCATCGCGCAGCGATACCTGAACGGGATCTTCACCGCCGAAGGCGAGAAGCCGCTCCTCGACCACCGCATTTACGGCATCGCCTCCGATGGCGACATCATGGAAGGCGTGTCCTCCGAGGCCGGCTCGCTTGCCGGCCACCTCGGTCTCTCGCAGATCATTTTCTTCTACGACGATAACAAGATCACCATCGAGGGCCACACGGACCTCGCGTTATCGGAAAACACCGCCGACCGCTACCGCGCCTACAACTGGAACGTGCTGAAAGTCGACGACGGCAACGATCTCGTCGCCATTCAGGCCGCGCTCAAGGAAGCCCAACGCGAGACCGCGCGCCCGACGCTCATCGTCCTGCGCACGCACATCGGCTTCGGCAGCCCCAACAAGGTGGACTCGCACGAGGCCCACGGCGCCGCGCTCGGCCCCGAAGAAGTGAAGCTCACCAAGCAGAACCTCGGCTGGCCGCTCGAGCCGACGTTCTACGTTCCTGAAGACGTCCTCGCGCACACGCGCGAAGCCGTGAACAAGGGCGAAGCCGCCGAAGCCGAGTGGAACGTCCGCTTCAACGACTGGGCCGCGAAGCATCCCGAGAAGGCCGCTGAGTGGCGCCGCATGTCGGAAGGCCGGTTCCCGCTGGGATGGGAAGCCAAGATCCCCGACTTTCAGTCGGAAGACAAGATCGCCACGCGC
>JBBRXR010000372.1:0-2643 GCA_038238485.1 Elusimicrobiota bacterium
ATCTCGTATCCGATTCTTCCCGAAGTCACCCGCATGTTCCTGCCGCTCCTTGTCATCATCGCCACGATCAATATCGTCTACGGCGCGTTCTGCGCGATGGCCCAGAAGGACATGAAGCGCATGGTCGCCTACTCGTCGGTCAACCACATGGGCTACTGCCTCCTCGGCATGGCCGCCGTCATGGGCAACCCGAACGCCGCGCAGGCGGGCCTCTCAGGCGCGGTGCTCCAGATGATTAACCACGGCATCATCACGGGCGCGCTCTTCCTTCTCGTCGGCGTGGTCTATGACCGCGCCCACACGCGCGACATCGACGCGTTCGGCGGTCTTGCCGCGCGCATTCCGATTTTCGCAGGCTTCCTGATCCTTCAGGCGATGGCGTCTCTCGGCCTTCCCGGCCTCGCGGGCTTCATCTCCGAGTTCCTCTGCTTCCTCGGCGCCTTCGGCGGCAGCTTCGGCACCTCCGACTTCCGCATCTGGGCGGGTATCTCGGTCCTCGGCATCCTCGTGACCGCGGCGTTCTTCCTCAAGATGATCAAGCTCGTGCTCATGGGCGAGTTCAACCCGAAGTGGGAAGGGCACATGCCCGACTTGACCACGCGCGAATTGGTCACCATCATCCCGCTCGCGGTGATGACGCTCGTGCTCGGCATCTATCCGTCGCTCGCGCTCCACCTCATGGACGCCACGATCACCAATCTCGTCCGGCTCGTCGCCGGCGCGTCCTGATCCGGAGTCATTGATGCGCCAGACGATCCTGATCGCCCCTGAAATATTTCTCTCCCTTGTCGGACTCCTTGTCCTGACGGGAGAGGCGCTCGCTCCGGCGACGCGCCGACTGTGGGTGTACGTCTCGATCGTTTCGCTCCTGGCGTGCATCGCGCATCAGGCGATGTTTTTCATGAATGGCGCGTTCCCCGGCGCCGCCGGCTTCGGTATCACGCCACTGGCGTCGGCCACCACGTGGATATCCTACCCCACCGTGTTTGGCATGCTTTCCATCGATTCTCTCGCGGTTTTCTTTAAGATCGCCCTGATGTCCGCGGTCGTCATGGTTCTCTGGCTCTCTCTCGACTATTTCGAGTTCGAGACCGCGCCGATGGGCACGTTTTGCGGCGTCCTCATTTTCGCGACCGTCGGCATGATGCTTCTCGTCAGTTCGGTTGACCTGCTCATGGCGGTCATCGGCCTTGAAATGCTGAGCATCTCGTCTTTCATTCTGACGGGCTTCGCGTTCGGGCGGCGGTCGTCGGCCGAAGCCGCCATCAAGTTCTTCATGGTGGGCGCGCTCTCGACGGCGATCTTCCTGTTCGGTGTCTCCTATTACTATGGGTACTTCGGCAGCACCAGCCTCGCTGCCCTGCAGGCTTTTCCGGCCGGGCAGAAGCCGGAGCTCGTGCTCAGCCTGATTCTCATGTTCCTCATCGCCGGCATCGGCTTCAAACTCGCGATGGTGCCCTTCCACATGTGGGCACCCGACGCGTATGAAGGCGCGCCGACGCCCGTCACCGCGTTTCTGTCGGTTGCGCCGAAGGCCGCGGCCATCGGCTTCCTGCTTCGACTGTTCAGCAACCACGAGGCGCTCGGCATCACGCCGATCCTGGCGATGCTCGCCGCGATCACCATGACGGTCGGCAACCTCGGCGCCATCCACCAGACGAACGTGAAGCGCCTTCTGGCCTATTCATCGATCGCGCAGGTCGGCTACATCCTCGTCGCCATGGTGGCGGGGGGAAGCCTCGGCAGTCAGGCCGTGATGGTCTACACGTTCCTTTATATTTTCATGAACCTTGGCGTGTTCGCCGGGCTGCTGATGCTCTCGAACCGCTCGCGCCAGGAAGAGGTCCCGTCGTTCGCGGGCCTGTCCCAGAAATCGATGGGCCTCTCGCTCGCGATGGTGGTGTTCCTGCTCTCGCTCACGGGCGTTCCGCCTTTCGCCGGCTTCACCGGCAAGTTCGCGATCTTCGCATCCATCATTCAGAAGCCGGAGCTGTTCTGGTTGGCGATCGTCGCCGTGCTCAACAGCGTCGTTTCGCTCTACTACTACTTCCGCCTCGTCCATGAGATGTTCTTCCGGGATCCCACTGACGGAATCCGCCCGTGGTTCTCGCCCGCACTCGTCTCGTGCCTCGCCATCGCCCTCGGCGTCACGCTCATCGCCGGGCTTCTGCCCAACCAGATTCTCGGTTGGGTCAGAAATGTGGTAGGCTCCTAACCACTTCCTCCGTCGGAGAGCGCCCGTTTGAAAATCGCGATCGATCAGGGGCTTAAAAACGCCCTCAAACCTGAACTTGCCCGCCTCAATGACCGGCTCGAAAGCCTGGCCAAAGAAACAGATGGGTATCTCGGAGATTTGCGCTCGTACGTCCTGATCGGATCGGGAAAGCGCGTCCGTCCCGCCCTGGGCGATCAGCTGGCGGTAGGCCTCGCGTGACTCGGGGAGGAAGAGCGCGTCGTCAACTCATTGCTCGGGCTTGTACGCGTCCCGATCATTGGGGATGACGTTGTAATCGCCCGCGAGGACGACGGGGCCGCCTCCTTCGAGCAAGGTCCCGGCGTAGCCGTTGAAGCGCTCGAACCATCTCAGCTTGTAGTCGAACTTCGGGCCGCGGGCGGGGTTTCCGTTGGGCATGTACAGGCAGC
>JBBRXR010000373.1:0-2630 GCA_038238485.1 Elusimicrobiota bacterium
ACGCGCATCGCGATCCTTCGCAAGAAGACCGATGAAGCGGGCCTGCAATGCCCTGAAGATGTCGTCCTTTTCGTCGCCACGCACATCAAAACCAATATCCGGGAGCTGGAAGGCTCCATCACCCGCATCATGGCTTACGCTTCGCTCACCGGTTCACCCCTGACCGTGGACACGGCGAGAAAGGTGCTCCGCGACATTCTCTCAGCACCTGAGCATTCCACGCCCGTAACGGTGGATGTCGTCCAGAAAGTCGTCGCTCGCCACTTCAATCTCGACCTTCGCGACATGAAATCGAAGCGCCGCACGGACGCGATTGCGTTTCCGCGCCAGGTCGCCATGTATTTAACCCGCACGCTCACCGAATTCTCCACCATTGAGATCGGACTGGCTTTCGGCGGCAAGGACCACACCACGGTCATGCACGGGTGCAACAAGATCAAGAACAAACTCAGCGGCGATCCTTACTTCGTCGCTCTCGTGAACAAGATCACGCAGGATATTCGTGAGGAAAGTCTCCTCAACCTGCCCTAAGCTCGGCTCCGTTTTCTCATTACTAATAAGGTTGGGGATGCTTTCGGGATAAGTGGGTGTCTCCTGTGGACAATGTCCAGAGCTGGGGACAGGACGGAGAAGTCCTAAGAGTTTCCCACAGCGCAGGCGAATAACTTAAACGAGAGAAAGCGTTCAGGATCCACAATTTTCACGACGGAGGACGAGTTATCATGCCTACCAACACCTATGGCTCTACAACGACTGGTTCATCTCAAGTTAAGAAAGGCCAGAACATGAAACTTCACTGCACCAAGGGAGATCTCTTTCAAGGACTTCAAATTGTCCAGTCTGCGATCTCAGTTAGAAGCACGCTTCCCGTGCTTGGAAATGTTTTGTTCGAAGCCAGCGAACAGGGTCTTCGTCTATCCGCCACGGATCTCGAAGTCGGAATCCGCACTTGGGTGAAAGCCGACGTCATCGAGAAAGGCGCCATCACCATTCCCGCCAAAATCCTGAGCGACTTCCTCCGCACCCTGGAAGAAAATCGCGAAGTGAAACTCGAAGTTTCCGAGAACAATAAAATTGAAATCAAATCCGGACGCGACCGCTTGAACGTGACCGGCCTTCCGAAAGAAGACTATCCGGTTCTTCCCGAATTCGATGAAACGAAATCGGTCGCCATTTCAAAAAGCGTCATTCGCGAGATGGTCCGTAAAACCATGTTCGCCGCTTCGTCCGATGAGACGCGTTACGTTCTCAACGGCGTGCACCTTATCATCGAGAAGGGCAAAGCCACCGGCGTGGCCACCGACGGTCGCCGTCTCGCTTACATCCAGCGTCCCATCGCCGACAAAGGCCTTTCGATCAAGGTCATTATTCCGACGAAGGCGGTTCAGGAACTCATCCGTCTCGTTTCGGATGAGAAGAAAGACGGTGACGACCTCAAGGTTTCTTTCACCGACAACCAGGCGAGCTTCTTCGATGGATCGACCGTCATTCTTTCTCGCCTCATCGAAGGCCACTTCCCGAACTTCGAGCAGGTGATTCCGAAAACGAAGGAAATCCAGCTTCGCATCGATCGCCTGCAGCTTCTCGCGTCCGTCACGCGCGCGGCCGTCGGCACGCTCGAGCGCGGCGGTTCGGTGAAGATGTCGCTCACCAAGGGCTCGATCAAAATTCAGGCCGCTGCCCAGGGACGCGTCGAAGTGGAATCCGAACTCGCGACCAACTACGAAGGACAGGATTTTGAAGTCGCCTTCAATCCGACTTACCTGTCGGACGTGCTCAAGGCGCTCGAACAGAACGAAATTGTCATTGAGCTCACCACCCCGCTTAACCCCGGCGTCATTCGCCCGGCGGACGACGAGTCCTACCGGTACGTGATGATGCCGATGAAGGTCTAACTCGGGCGGATGCACCTTCAGTCGATCCTCCTGCGCCAATTCCGCAACCACAGGGACCTCGAGCTTCCGGTTGATCCGGGAGTGAACCTGTTCATCGGTCCCAACGGCGCCGGGAAAACCAACCTGATAGAAGCGATCGCCGTGCTCGCGACGGGCGTTAGTCCCCGCGGCGCGGAGCCCGAATCCATGGTTCCGTGGGGCGAAGAAGGCTTCGGTCTCAAGGGCCGCTTCGCGCACCAAGAGAGCGGTCTCGACCCAATCACGCTGGAAATGAAATATCGTTCGGGTTCTCGGCGGATCATTCGGCAGAATGAGAAGATCGAGGTGAAGTTAAAGGATTTGCTCGGAAAGGTGCCGCTCGTCAGCTTCGTTCCGGAAGACCTCGCCATGGTCAAAGGCGAGCCAGAACTTCGACGGCGCGCCGTCGACATGGTGCTGGTGCAGGTGGACCCGGTTTACGCCGAGGCGCTGCGACGCTACAAGGACGCGATGAAGTCTCGCAATGCGGCGCTTCGCCAAATGGCCGAGGGCGCCATCGACCGGTCCGCCGTCGCGCCGTGGACCGAGGCGATCATCGACGCGGGCGTGGTGGTCTGCCGGAAGCGGGCCGACTTCATCAAGGAATTTTCCACGCGCCTGGGCGAAATCCAGAAGCGCGTGAGCAACGGGAAGGAGACCGCCGGCCTCGAGTACAAACCGTCGGTGGAAGGCCCGTGGGACGCGGCGGGCGCCGCG
>JBBRXR010000374.1:0-2627 GCA_038238485.1 Elusimicrobiota bacterium
CATGAGGGAGTCCCCCAGGAGATCGGCAACGGCCTGCACTTCCGGCACCTGGTAATTGTGGGCGAGAATAACCGCGTTCCGCTTCTTCTTGAGCTCGGCGATTTTCTGAGAGATGGTTTCTACTGTGGATGGCATGGCGCTTGTCCTGTCAACGAAGGGCCTGAAAGATGAGTTCCTGCGCCATTTTACTCCATTTACCGATCGGTACGACGCCGCGTTGGGAGGGCTTCTGCGCATAAAAAACCCCGGCGCGAACGCGCTGGGGTTTTTAGGGAGAAAAGTGGAGCGGGTGAAGGGAATCGAACCCTCATCTCGACCTTGGCAAGGTCGCGTTCTACCACTGTACCACACCCGCAAAAGCTGCTCGACTTTCGGGCAGCGATCGTATCAAAAAATGCGCGAGACAGGACTTGAACCTGCAAGCCTTTTGGGCACTACCACCTCAAGGTAGCGTGTCTGCCAGTTCCACCACTCGCGCATAAACCGAGTAAATGAGTCGAGGTTATTTCGTGTTCGTCGTTGCCGGCGGCTTCGCGGCCGCAGGCGCTGCATTGCCAGGACCGGCCGGGGCCTGGGGGGCGGTGGGCAGCACCGTCCGCGAAAGACCGCCGTTCGGCAGGGACGAGAAGACCGAGCGACCGGCACGGCGGCCCGAGAGAATCGTCAGAAAAAAGGAAGTGGCCATGAACAGGGCCGCGAGGGCGACCGTGGCCTTACGAAGACCCGACTGTTGGCTTGAGGTCGAGAACAGGGCGTCACCGCCGCCTCCGCCCATGAGTCCGGAGAAACCGCCGCTGCGGCCCGCCTGGATAAGAACGGTCAGGATAACCAGACCGCAGACAATGGTGTGAACCGTTAAAATGACGCCGTACATTAGGCCTCCGGAAGGGCTTTCACGCCGGGGAGTTCCTTGCCTTCAAGAAACTCCATTGACGCTCCGCCGCCCGTTGAAATAAAAGTGATTTTATCCGACACGCCCGCTTTGGCAACCGCCGCCACGGAGTCTCCCCCGCCCACCACCGAGGTCGCGCCCTTCGCGGACGACTCGGCGACGGCCTTGGCGAGAGCCATGGTACCTTTCGCGTAAGCCGGCATCTCGAAAATTCCTGCGGGACCGTTCCAGAAAATGGTTTTGGCCGCGAGCAGCGCGGGCACGATGGCGTCGATGGTCTTCGGCCCGACGTCGACACCCTTCCAGCCGGCGGGGATCTGCGCGTCGGTGGTGGTCTTCGCGGCCTCGGGTTTGTCGATCTCCTGAACGATCACGTGATCGAGCGGGAGCACGACGGTGACGCCGCGGGCTTTCGCCTTGGCGAGGACGCCTTTGCAAAATTCAACCTGGTCCGCTTCGACGAGCGAGTCGCCCGTGGTGAAGCCCTGGGCACGCAGGAACGTGTAAGCCATGGCACCGCCGACGAACAGAGTGTCCACCTGGCCGACGAACGCTTCCACGACGCCGATTTTGTCGGACACTTTCGCGCCCCCGAGAAGCGCCACGTACGGGCGCGCCGGGTTGCTCTTCACGGTGCCGAGGAACTGCAGCTCCTTTTCGAGGAGCGAGCCGGCGGCCGTCGGAAGGTTCGTGGTGATGGCGGACGTCGAGGCGTGGGCGCGGTGCACTGCGCCGAACGCGTCCTGGACGAACACGTCCGCGAGCGAGGCGAGCTGCTTGGCGAAAGCGGCATCGTTGGCTTCCTCTTCCGGATGGAAGCGGAGGTTTTCGAGAAGGAGAACGTCGCCGGCGTTCATCTTGGCGACGGCTTCCTGCGCTTTCGGCCCGACGCAGTCGTCAGCGAAGGCGACGGGAACGTTCAGAAGCTGGGAGAGCGCGGCGACGATGGGCTTGAGGCTGTACTTCGGGTTAACCTGTCCCTTCGGGCGACCGAGATGCGCAGCAAGGATCACCTTCGCCTTCTTCTCGCGAAGGGCGTTGATGGTCGGGAGCGCCGCGCGCAAACGCGCGTCGTCCGACACCTCACCGGTCGTCTTGTTGAACGGAACGTTGAAGTCCACGCGAACAAAGACGCGCTTCCCCTCGACGGGGAGCGAACGGAAAGACTTCTTCTTAGGTGCGGTCGCGGCGGCGACGGACATTTTTTGAGTTAGACCCCGACGGCGGTCTTCAGCGACTTACCCACCATGGCGGTGAGGTCGATGAGACGGTTCGAATAGCCCCACTCATTGTCGTACCAGCCGAACACCTTCACGAGCGTGCCCTCCATGACTTCGGTGATGCCGGAGTCGAAGATGGCCGAGTGCTTGTTCGCGAGGAAGTCGCGCGAAACGAGCGGAGCGTCGGTGTATTCGAGGTAGCCTTTGAGGTTGCTGTCCGAGGCTTTCTTGAAGATGGCGTTCACTTCTTCTTTCGTCGTGGACTTCTCGACTTCGACGGTGAGGTCGACGATCGAAACGTCAACGGTGGGCACGCGCATGGACATGCCGTTGAGCTTGCCCTTGAGCGTCGGGAGAACCAGACCGATCGCTTTCGCGGCACCGGTGGAGGTCGGGATCATCGAGGCGCTCGCGGTGCGGGCGCGACGAAGGTCCTTGTGCGGGAAGTCCAGGGTGACCTGATCGTTGGTAAACGAATGAATGGTGGTCATGAGGCCGCGCTTGATCTTAAAGGC
>JBBRXR010000375.1:0-2623 GCA_038238485.1 Elusimicrobiota bacterium
CGAGCAGGTCAATGTGACCGGAAACGGCATCCTCAACCTGGTCCGCAAGATCAAAGCCAACGGTGACGACGAATGGGACCTCAGACCCGGAATTTCGGTGGGAGCCAGCTACCGGACCGGCACGATCATCACGCCCGGCATCGAACTCTTGATCCTGGAGGATCAGAGCCGCATCACTCCTGGCGTCTACGTGGCGGTCGCCCCCAACGTGCGAGTGAGCGCCGGTTTGGGCATCGGCATTGAGCACCGCGCCGATGACCTCCAGCTGAAAACCCTTCTTCAGGTTGAGTTTTAACACTCAGGTTCAATGCTTTTCACGCGGCCGGCCCTCCATCAGGGCCGGCCGTTTTATTTTAGGCCTTGGCCGGGACTTCAGAAATCCTTAAGCGGCCCGTAAGCTTCTTTCAAACGCCCCCCGTCAGGCTTGTTGCGAGAGGGAAATCGAACCAAGGGGGATGTGCGATGGACCTGAAGAAAATTCTGACGACGACGGGCGCCCTGGCCGCGATGGTGTTTTTGAACGCCTGCGCCGCCATGAAGACCGTCGCCCACCCCTCGGCGATCCTTCCCTCCCACCGCGTGGCGGTCCTTCCTTTTAAAGGTGATGCCCGCTTCAGCGAAGAGATCTCGGCTGTTCTCGTCTCGGAGCTTTTGGGTCACGGTTTTAAGGTCGTGGAACGCGCAGACCTCATGGACGTGATCAACGAACAGGGCCTTCAGTACACCGGCGCGATGGACCCGTCGACGATGGCGCCGAACGGGAAGCTCTGCGGCGCCGATTTCATCGTTATCGGCTCCATTCATACCCGCCAGGTGGTCAAGCCGGTCGACTGGATCCTGGGCACGGGCGGTGCGGTCACCCAGGTGGAGAGCGTGACCTTCCGCTGGGTGAGCGTTCGCAGCGGAGAAGTCGTCGCCAGCGCCCAGATCCGCAACAGCCGCTTCGGCAACATGAGCGACATGGCGTCGCGGATCGTTGATTCCGTCAGTGGAGCGATCGAAAACCTCGCCCAAGCCCCGGATTCCTCTCTGCGCCGGGCTTAATCCATTCAACTTGAATAAGATCAAACACAACAAATCATCCATCCCAGCCTGGGATTTTCAAATTCACCCTTTCCAACCTGAAAACTCCGCTTATATTTACCGGTATGCCCCACCCGAGCCTTCACCGTGCCTCATAAAGTCCTTGTCGTCGACGACGATCCGGAAATCCTGAAGATGATTAAGCGTTTTCTGGAGACGCGTGCCTTCCAGGTGATCACCGCCGACAACGGCGCTGAGGCGCTCACGGTCATCCGCGACAGCCGCCCCGATATTGTTCTCTCCGACGCGAAAATGCCGGTGCTCGATGGCCATACGCTTTGCCGCCTGATCCGCAAGGAAACGAGCGAAAGCTCAATTCCGTTGATCCTCATGTCGGGAGCGTGGATTGAGGAAAGCAATGTTCTGGCGGGATTTGAAGGCGGCGCCGACGACTATCTGATGAAGCCGCTCTCCCTGCCGGTCCTGGTCGCCAGGATTGAGGCGGTGATCCGCCGCTACGCCAACGCCGCCAAGAGCGGGAAAGTCCTCCGGAAGTCGGGGTTGGAGCTTGACGCCGAAGGGCGGTCGGTTTCGGTGAATGGAAAAAAAGTCCAGCTCACGCGCAAGGAGTTCGATCTTCTCGTGCAGCTCGTCAGCAAGGCGGGCCGGATGTTGAGCGTACCCTTTCTCCTCGAGACGGTCTGGGGCTACGATCCGTCCGACTACAACGACCCCGGCACGGTCGAAACGCATATTTCCCACCTGCGCAAGAAATTGGGCCGCGAAATTGGTTCACGCATCATCAACTCTACCGGACACGGATATAAGTTCGAGGACGCCTGACGCGCGGCTGCGCTAAAAATCCCGCCCTGATGGTTGTTTCAACAAACCCAAAAATGCCAAAACAACCAAACAAGCCAAACGTAATTTCGGGGAGGCCGACATGAGCGATAGACCGATCCTGCTGGTCGAAGACAATCCGGACGACCAGGCCCTGACGCTGCGCGCCTTGACCAAGAACAACATCAGCAACCCCGTGGTGCTCGCGAAAGACGGCGTCGAGGCTCTGGATTTTCTTTTCCAGACCGGCCCCTACAAAGGCCTCCCCAACCATCCCGCCCCCCAGGTCATCCTGCTCGACCTGAAGCTGCCACGCGTCGACGGTCTGGAGGTCCTTCGCCGGATGCGCGCCGACGACCGCACCCGCCTGATTCCCGTCGTGATCCTTACGTCGTCCAAGGAAGAACAGGATATCGTTAACGGCTATAAATTTGGCGCGAACAGCTATATCCGCAAGCCCGTTGATTTCACGCAGTTTTTGGAAGCGGTCCGCCAGCTCGGTCTTTACTGGCTCCTTCTTAATGAATCGCCGCAGAATCCCTGGGAGAAGTCGTGACCAAAAAGCTTCGCGTCCTCATTGCCGAAGACAATCCCGATGACGCCGAACTCCTGGTGCGCGAGCTCCGCCGCGGGGGATATGACGTCGAGCACCAGCGGGTCTCAGCCGCTGGGCCCATGATAGAAGCGCTCACGTCGGCCAAGTGGAACATCGTTATTTCCGACCACAACATGCCGGGTTTCAACGCGTTCAACGCGCTCG
>JBBRXR010000376.1:0-2621 GCA_038238485.1 Elusimicrobiota bacterium
AACTCCCGCGTTTTCTCGCGCCGGCGCTGCTGCGGCGGCTGGTCCGCATCGTCTCCGAAGAATCGGTGAAAGAATTCCTCGGGATCGCCGTAGAAAAATTCGTGCGGCTGCTGGGCCACCTTCGTGATCTGCACGGTGGCGATGTTGACCACGGCTGGTTTGACCGCTTCAACGACCTTCGCAAACGAGTTCTGGATCGAGATGGCTTCCTGCGGCGGTTCGACGAGCGGCTTGGTCGCTTCGCCGACGGAGGGTTTGTCTTTCTTGCCGGGAAGGAAGCGATCGAGCCAGCCCTGCTGATCGGCGTAAAGCACCGAGCAGGAAAGAAGGACCACGAGCAGGACTTTCGATAAGAACGGCTTAAGTCGGGACATGGAGAGGAGCCTCCGCTAAGGTTTGGGACCGATGTCTTTGGGCTGGCCGGAACGGGGTGAAAAAACGCCGATGGAGCTGGTGTACCCGTGAAGGTACGTGCGACCCCCGACCGGCCCGATCTCGCCATTGCAGAAAAAGCCGCCGACGGGAATGTCACCCACCACGGACTTGAGAATGGACGTGTCATGGTCGGGCTCGCCGTACAGCCGCGCGCCGCGGCCGACGCAGGAGAAAAGCATCGCGCCGAATTCGGACGGGTCCCCCGACGCTTTCGTCCACTTGGCCGAATCGGACCGGGAGAGCATGAGCTGAAGGTCCTCGCGCGACGTCGTCGCATCGCGCAGGTGAAATTGGACGGTTTGTCCCGTGCGCAGCGACGCACCGATGGCCATGAGGCCGTTCGACTGGTCAAGGCCAAGGATGTTCCGCACCAGGAAGTCGCCCTGCTTCGGATTTTTCTTGAAGGGATCCATCAGGATGCCGAGGAAAAGCGAGGTTTGCAGAAGCTCCTGGTCGCGCTGCGACAGCTTTTCGAACAGCTCCTGCAGGTAAGCGAGCGGCGAGAGGTTGTTAACGCTGATCAGGATGTTTCCGTCGGAGCCCGTGATCGGCATGGGTTCGCCAATCGGACGGCAGCCCTGCGCGACCACGGCCTCGACGTTAATGTCGCCCGTGAGCGCCACGCCCACGGCGCCGTGCGACGAGATGCGCTCGTTCATCATCACGAGATTTTCATTCGGCGCGCCGCCGCCGGAGGCCAGGCCGCCGACCTTGACCGCCGTCGGGAAAGCGAAATCGAGACCGGACACGAGCGCGTCCGCGTCGAGGGAGAACGGATCCGACAGGAGAACGAAATGCGGGTTGGCGTTTGGGTCGAGGCCGACGAGATCGCGCCAGGGCTTGGGGCCGCCGTCCGCATCGGGAAGCGCTTCCTGCTGGAGCATGAAGGGCCTAACGTGGACACCCGGCAGGACGGCCGCCGTGAGCGAAACCGCCGGATGTTCCTCCACTTCTTTTCCGCCCCCGATCACGCCGCCGGCGGTGCAGCCGATCACGACTTTCGCGTCGATCTCGCGGCGCAGCGACGGCCAAAGGTCCACGGCCGTGGAGCGGTAACCCGCGCCGATGAAAAGTACCGCGAAATCGGCCTGCTGGCCGAGCTTCTCGCGGACCTGGTTCGCGGCGAGGGACACCGCCTTCTCAAGCGATTGCGACGTCTGCAGGGTCGAGGTCCATTTCATTCGGCTCATCGGGCGGCGTGCTCCTTATAAATACATTTGTTCATGACGACCGTCAGGCCGGCGGCGCGGGCCTTCTCGGCGGCGGCGTTGTTCACCACGCCTTCCTGCATCCAGATCGCCTTGGCCTTTTTCGCGATCGCTTCATCGACGATCGGCGGCACGTTCTCTGAACGAATAAAGATGTTCACCAGGTCGACGGGCCCCGGAATCGCGGAGAGCGTCGGATAGACCTTGAACCCCATCAACTCGGCGTGACCCGGGTTCACGCCGACGACATCGAAGCCGTTGTCGCGGAGATAAAGAGAAATCCAGTGAGACGGACGCTCTTCCTTTGGCGAGATGCCGACGACGGCGATCGTTTTCACGCTGTCGAGGATCTTCGAAATCTCTTCGGAGGTGGCGTTGAGTTTGGGAAATTCACAACCGGAATCAGGCATTGTCTCTCCTAACCTTTACGGCCGGCGCGCAGAAACGACTGTGCAAAGGCTGAAACGCCTTCCCGCCAGTCGGGCAGGATGATGCGTGGCGTACGGGACGTTTCCAGCACCGTTCGCTGCGGCCGGGCGGCGGGCTGTTTGAATTCAGACATCGAGACGGGTGTCACCTGGGATTTGAGTCCGATCTTGTCATAGAAGGCGGTGAGCTGCTGATAGCGTGAAGCGCCGCCCCCCGATCCCGCCAGGTGATAAGTGCCATAAGCGCCGGTTTTGAAAAGCTGGAACATGGCCGCCGCGAGATGCGGCGCGTAGGTCGGGGAAGAGACCTGGTCATCCACGACGCGGATTGGCCCCTTATCCGACAAAGCGAGCATGAGACGGAAAAAGTTCCGCCCGGTGTCGTGGTACACCCACGCGGTGCGCACGATGAAATGTTTCTTCGACGCCGCACGGACCGCCGCTTCCCCCGCCAGCTTGCTCTTCGCGTAGACATTGAGCGGGTTCGTCGCATCGTCCTCCACGTAGGGCCGGTCCAATTTTCCATCGAACACGTAGTCGGTCGATACGT
>JBBRXR010000377.1:0-2618 GCA_038238485.1 Elusimicrobiota bacterium
CTGATCCCCGACGTCGGGATCGTTCAGAAGTAGATTCGGTTCGGAGTATCTCGCTTATGAAGTATCGCCTCTCGGCCGTCCTGGCCGGTTTATTGTCCGCGGTCCCGTCCGCCGTCTCCGCTTGCGCGGTCTGTTTCGGCGGGGCCGACTCCGACCTGAGAAAAGGTTTCACCTGGGGAGTCCTCATCCTCCTCTTGCTCCCGTTCGTGCTGACGGCGGGCTTCATCGGCATGGTCGTCAAGGCCAGCCGGAAATCGAGACAATCATGAAAGCCGTCCACCGGTTCGCCGCCACGCTGGCGGGCTGCACCCTGTTCCTCATTTTCGTCGGCGGCATGGTTACGAGCACGTCCTCGGCCCTCGCCGTTCCCGACTGGCCGCTGTCGTATGGGCGCCTGATGCCGCCCATGGTCGGCGGCGTGTTTTACGAGCACGGCCACCGCATGGTCGCCGCCACCGTCGGGTTCCTCACCATCATCCTCGCGGTCCTTCTCTGGCGAAAGGCCGAGAAGCCGTGGCTCAAGAAGGCGGGCTTCGCGGCGCTCGGCCTCGTCATCCTTCAGGGCTGCCTCGGCGGCCTGACGGTCCTTCTTCGCCTTCCCAAACCCATTTCCATCGCCCACGCCTGTCTCGGTCAGACGTTCTTCTGCACCGTGGTGTCGCTCGCGATGTGGACGTCGACGTGGTGGCGCTCCGAGCCCGCGCGCCGCGAGGAACCCAGCAACAAGGTGCCGCTGCACCGCGGATCGATCGCGCTCTTCGGCATCGCCTATCTCCAGCTTCTCCTGGGCGCCATCCTGCGCCACACCGGCAACGCGCTGCCCTTCCACATCGGCGGCGCGATGATGCTCGTGAGCCTCACGTTCTGGCTCGCCTGGCGAATCTGGTCGGACCATCCTGAGCGCAAGGGGCTCCGCGCGCTCTCGGCCGGCCTCATCGGCGTCATCTTCGCGCAGGTGGCGCTCGGCATCTCCGCCTATTTCATCCTGACGCACCGCTTCGAGACAATTCCGCCGCCGCTCTGGGCGCCGGCCACGATCACCGCGCACGTCGCCACGGGCGCGCTCTTCCTCGGCCTCTCGACGCTGCTGGCGCTCTCCCTCTACCGCACGCGGCCTGAGAAAACGGCGACGCTCAACACGTCGCTCGCCGATTACATGACGCTCACCAAGCCGGGCATCAGCATCATGGCCGGCGTCACCGCGATCGCGGGCTTCGTGCTGGGCTCGCGCGGCGACATCCACTATCTGCGCCTCGTCCACACCTGCCTCGGCACCCTCATGGCCGCCGGCGGCGCGGGCACGCTCAACATGCTGATCGAAAAAGACATCGACGCGCGCATGGGCCGCACCGCCAGCCGCCCGCTTCCCTCGGGCCGACTGAAGCCCGGCGAAGTTCTCTTCTTCGGCGTCCTTCTCTCGACGGTGGGCGTGGCCTACCTGAGCTGGGCCGTGAATGGGCTCACGGCGCTCCTCGCGGGTCTCACGGTCAGCGTTTATCTTTACGTCTACACGCCGCTCAAAAAGATCTCGACGGCCTGCGTGACCATCGGAGCCTTCGCCGGCGCCCTGCCGCCCGCCATCGGGTGGGCCGCGGCCACCGGGCGCCTCGGCGTGGAAGCGCTCGCGCTTTTCGGCATTCTTTTCTTCTGGCAGTTTCCGCATTTCCTGTCGCTCGCGTGGGTGTACCGCGAGGACTACCAGAAAGGCGGCCTGCACATGGTGTCGCGCGAGGACCGCGTGACGGCCATCAGCGTGCTTCTTACGACCATCGCGCTCATCGCGGTGAGTCTCACGCCCACGGCGCTCGCGCTCACCGGAAATCTTTATCTCGCCACCGCCATCGCCAGCGGCGCGGTGATGCTCTATTACGCCATCCGCTTCATGATGACGCCGCAGCGCTCGCATGCGCGCGGCCTGTTCTTTTTCTCTCTCGCCTATATCCCGCTCCTGGTCGCGTTGATGCTTCTCAACGGACCGACGGGATTCTGGGCCATCTAGTCCCCAAGAAGACCAACCATGACCATCGCCGTTTCCGTCAACAATCTGAACTTTTCCTATCCGCCCGCCCGGAGTAAAGACCAACCGCGCCAGGTGTTGAACGACCTCTCGCTCAAAGTCGAGAGTGGCGAGATCTTCGGCGTGCTCGGCCCGAACGGCGGCGGCAAAACCACAATGTTCCGCATCCTGTCGACCTCGCTTCCCGCGACGGACGCCGGAAAGGCCACCGTCTTCGGCGCCGACGTCGTGTCGGATCCCTCCGGCGTTCGCCGCCGGATCGGCGTCGTCTTCCAGAGCCCGAGCCTCGACGGGAAGCTCACCCTGATTGAAAACCTCCGCACGCAGGCCGCGCTCTACGGCGTGGGCGCCTCGGAAGCCGAGCCGGTGATCGCGGACGCGATGGCGCGCCTCGGCATCACCGACCGCGCGAACGATTTCGTGGAGAAGCTGTCCGGCGGCCTGCAGCGCCGTGGCGAGATCGCCAAAAGCCTCCTCCACAAACCCGAGCTCCTGCTCATGGACGAGCCGAGCACCGGTCTCGACCCGGGCGCGCGGCGCGACCTCTGGGACACGCTCAAGGCCCTCAAGGCGCGGGGCATGACCATTCTGCTCACCACCC
>JBBRXR010000378.1:0-2618 GCA_038238485.1 Elusimicrobiota bacterium
GGGTCCACGTTCTCGATCGAGCAGATGATGATGCACTGGTCCGACTTGTCGCGCATCACCTCGAGCTCAAATTCTTTCCAGCCTTCCAGCGACTCTTCGATCAGGATTTCGGAAATGGGCGAGAGGTCGAGGCCCTTCTTGGCCGCTTTCAGGAACTCGTCGTAGGTATAAACAAGACCGGAACCGGTCCCGCCGAGTGTGAACGACGGGCGGATGATGAGCGGAAAGCCGATCTTCTGCGAGATGTCGTCGGCCTCCGTTAAATTTTTGGCGAAGCCCGAGCGCGGGAGGTCGAGCCCGATCTTCTGCATGGCGGCCTTGAAGAGGCGGCGGTCTTCGGCTTTCTCGATGGCCTCGAGGTTGGCGCCGATCATTTCCACGTTGTACTTCTTGAGGATGCCGCGCTTGGCGACGTCGACGGCGAGGTTCAAGGCCGTCTGTCCGCCGAGCGTGGGGAGAAGGGCGTCGGGGCGTTCTTTCTGGATGACGTCTTCGAGCACTTCCGGCGTGAGCGGCTCGATGTAGGTGCCGTCGCAGAGTTCCGGGTCCGTCATGATGGTCGCGGGGTTTGAATTGATCAGGACGACCTGGTAGCCCTCTTTCTTAAGCGCCTTCACCGCCTGCGTTCCCGAGTAATCAAACTCGCACGCCTGCCCAATAATGATCGGCCCCGAGCCAATGATGAGGATCTTCTTGATGTCTGTTCTTTTAGGCATTGGTTGTCATCGCGAGGTCGGCGAAGCCGGCCGTGGCGATCTCATAAATTTGCGATTTCATCGTATAGGTCATCCCAGTTAGGATTTTTACTGTTAATCAGTTCAATCTTCTTCGCACGTCGTCCGGCCTTCAGTTGCTTCTCTCGCTCAATCGCAGCAGTCACATTTTCCGTTGTTTCGAAGTACACCAGCTTTCGTACTCCGTATCGCTTCGTGAATCCTTCGAAGCGTCCAGACCTGTGCTGTCCGGATCGCCGGATTAAGTCGTTCGTCATTCCAACGTACAACACCGCGTTATGCTCGTTCGTCATGATGTAGACGAAGTATGTCTTCATTGTCCCCTCCTACTTCTGAGGGGAAGCATTCGAACCAAACGGCACTTATGAGATCGCCACGTCGGCCCTGCGGGCCTCCTCGCGATGACAACTACTTCTGATTCTTCTCCATCAACCCGATGAACCGGTCGAACAGGTGCTGGGCGTCGTGCGGGCCGGAGGAAGCTTCGGGATGGTATTGGACCGAAAAGAGCGGGAGCGTTTTGTGACGAAGGCCGGCGATGCTCTGGTCGTTCAAATTGATGTGCGTGATGATCGCGTCCTGGTTGCCTTTGACGATGTACTCACCGTTCGCGAGTTTCTCCCCTTCCACCGCGAAGCCGTGGTTCTGGGTGGTGATGTCCACGTTGCCGTGCTCGAGATCCTTGATCGGATGATTCGCGCCGTGGTGGCCGAACTTCAGCTTGTAGGTGGTGCCGCCGAGCGCGAGGCCGAGGATCTGGTGGCCGAGGCAGATGCCGAAGGTCGGGATCGGTTTCTTGTTGGCGATGAGGCCCTGCACGGCCTTGATGCCGCTGGCGACGGCCGCCGGGTCGCCGGGGCCGTTCGAGAGCATGACGCCGTCGGGCTGGTGCTTGAGAATCTGTTCGGTGGTGGCGGACGCCGGGACCACCCACACGTCGCAGCCGCGATCGACGAGGCAGCGGAGAATGTTTTGCTTCGTGCCGAAGTCGATGACGACCACTTTGAATTTATTTTTGGGCGCCGGCTTCGGGATGAGATTGTCGGACGGCATCGGGTACGAGCCCTCCGTCCAATGATATTCCTTCCCCTCGGTCACGACGCTGGCGAGGTCGCGGCCTTCGAGGCTCGGCACGGCCTGGGCCTTCTTCACGAGCGCGTCGAGGTTGGTGCCGTCGGCGGAAATGATGCCGTTCACGGCGCCCTGGGTGCGCAGGAAGCGGGTGAGCGCGCGCGTGTCGATGCCGGTGAGGCCGGGGACGCCCGCTTCGGAAAGGTAGTCATGCAGGCTCATGTCGGCGCGCCAGTTGGAGTAGAGCGCGCTCTCTTCCTGCACGATGAAACCTGAGAGATAAATTTTCTTCGACTCGACGTCCTGCCGGTTCACGCCATAGTTGCCGATGTGCGAGGCGGTCATCGCCACCATCTGCCCTTCATAGGACGGATCGGTGAGGATTTCCTGGTAGCCGGAGAGCGAGGTGTTGAACACGACTTCCCCGCCTTGCTTCTTGGCCTTCGCAGGGTCCGCGCCAAACAAATAACCACTGAACACCTTACCGGTGGCCAGCGCGAGATACCCTTTCGTTTTGGTGCGGACGGTCGCGGTCATGGTCGCTCCGTTATTTCAGCCAGGAGAATTTCTTGTCGAGGATGAGCGTCTCGTCGCGGGACTTGCCCATGGAGACGAGGGCACATTTCGCGCCGATGGATTCTTCGAGCGCGGCCACGAAGCGGCGCGCTTCGGCCGGGAACTGCGAATAGCTCTTGAGCTTGCGCAGGTCGCCCTTGAACCCCTTGAAGTTCTTGTAGATCGGTTTCGCTTTCGCCTGCTGCGTGCGGCTGGCCGGAAAGTCGGTGAGGCGTTTGCCGTCGACGTCGTAGGCCA